>JAMOMB010000075.1 GCA_027068795.1 Sedimenticola sp.
CCCAAGCGCTTGGCCCGCAGCCGGAACGAGCGTCCTTTGGCGTCCGAAAGAATTTTTGGCGGTTCTTCCAGGCCCACGAAACTTTCCGTATAGCCATCGCCATCACCCGGATCCATGGCGATATATGCACCGCTGAACAAGGTGCTCATACCGCTGGCGCCCGTGGCCCCGATGCGCGGCCGCACCACCCAGAAGCGGGTTTTTGGCGACAGCAAAGCCTCCATGTCCTTGTTCAGTTGCGCCTCCACCACTACATGGGAAAGATCCGATGAGAACTGAACGGTTTTTACCTTGCCGATAACGACATCGCGGTATTTGATTTCCGTCTTTTTTGGCGTGATCCCTTCGGCGCTCTGAAAGCGGATTTCCACCGTCGGCCCCAGGCTGGAGTATTCCTTGTAGATAAGCACCGCGCCAATGATCAAAGCCATGAGGGGAACCAGCCAGATGAATGAAAAACCCGGATGGTCTTCCGCCACCAACGCTTCTGGCAGCTGTTCAAGCTCATTGTTCCTTTTTGTCATTGTTTTCCCTGATCCCAGATTAGCCGCGGATCAAAACTGATGGCCGCCAGCATGGTCAAAACAACCACTCCACCAAACGCCATGGCGCCAATGCCCGGCTCTACCGTGGAGATGGCTCCCATTTGCACCAACGCGGTCAGGATACCGATAACAAACACGTCCACCATAGACCAGCGCCCGACCAATTCCGTCACGCGATACAACAGCGTCTGCTGCCTGGCCCGGCCGGCAACCGGGGGCTTGCGCACGTTTAGCAGCAGATACAACAGACTGAGCATCTTCAGCAGCGGCACCACTATGCTTGCGGTAAAGATCACCAGCGCCAGAAGCCAGTCTCCTTCCTTGAGAAACAGCACCACACCGCTAAGAATGGTATTGCTGCTTTCCGCGCCAAGATAGGTATTCGTCATTACAGGATACAGGTTGGCGGGAATATACAGAATCATGGACGCCAGCAACAGGGCCCAAGTGCGGGCAAGACTGTGGGGCAGCCGGGCATGCACTTTTCCTCCGCAACGGGGACACTTCAGATGGGATGCGCCGGGTAACGGCAAGCGCACCACCTGCCGGCAAATCCCGCAGCTGGCCAGCCCCAGGGGCTTTGCACGGAGCATGGTTGTCACTTTCCCACCCCGAAACACAGCCGTCTCCGGGAAAAATGACCGATCCGCTCCATCCTGCGCCAAAGAACGAAAACATCGATACTGGCGCTGGCGGCAATAGCCAACAGAATATAGCCAATCAGCGCGTACAGGCCTGCATCGAGAATCACCTCCGCCATTCCCGACATTTTCACCAGCGCCACCAGGATGCTGATCACGAAGACATCCGCCATTTCCCAGGGGTGGATATGACTGAGCAAGGCCAGCATCTGCCGCAGGCCCGGCAGGTTGCGTTGCAGGCGCAACCCCGTGAGCACATACAAGGTACTGAAAAGAATGGCCCCAGGTACGGCAAGGCTGGTAAGAAAGACCAGTATCCCCAATAACTTCATATCATGGTTGTACAGCGCCCACGCCGTGCCAATCAATGACGTTTCCCGGGTGGCTCCGCCAATATCCAGGGTTACCAGGGGAAAGCTGTTGGCGAGCACATACAGCACCAACGCCCCAAGCAGCAAAGCAATGGGGCGATCCAGACCGCCTCGCGGATGATGGTACAGGGTTGTCCCGCATTCCCGGCAGCGCGCCTTTTTGCCGGCGGGAACCCAGGGCACCCGCTGCAACGCATCGCATTCCCGGCAGGCCATCAGCACCTCTTCATCCATGGACGTAGCAGCCTTCAGGCCCGAATGCTATTGGTGGAAACCTGTGGCTCACCGGTATCGACCATTGCCTGCAAGCATGACAACAGCTGTTCCCGGGAAGCAACATCAGTAACACAGCGCTGAAAATAGCCGCGCAAGGACTTCTTGAGATGAGGGCGCACCTGACGCGGGGAAATGCCCTTCAGTACGGTAAACAAGGCCAGGGCATAGGTATAGTCCCATTGGGACAGCGCATTGTCACGGGAAACCGCTGCGCCACAGCCACCACACCCCCCAGGTGGAAATACAAAGGCGCTATTGGCAAACATCAGTCCGAACCCCAGATACACAGCCAGCACTTCGGTCGCCTGGGGCCAGTTTTCCACCCCCCCCGGCGGTGGCTCCTTGGCGGTATGCCCAAGATATTGCCCCAATCTGTGGGCGAAACCGGCGATCAAGGTCTCCGGGTTATTTACATGTCTCATATCGTAAATAATCGGCAACACCTGGCCGTTGGCCAAGGCCAGGCGTCTGCCACCCGTAAACGCCTGACCAGCTCCCACCGGAGGCAACAGATTGTTCTCCAGGTAACAATGAGACTGCTCCACCACTTGCCATGGCCAATGGGCCATTCCTGCATACTCGGCAACACGTTCAAAAACAAGTTCTGCCATGCCCTGTACACTGTCCACCTTTCCCGGAAAGAAATCATTGGTCGGAAGAACCAGGGTGGTTTGCTGGTAAAATACCGCCGGCGAAAAATTCCGGAAAGACCAGCCGAATACATCGAACAACCACTGCACAGATGCCTCATCCAGCGGCGGCTTTCTCTTGAACAATACTGAAAACAAAACAGGATTCCTGATAAAATTCAACGCCAGATTGTGGCGGGACAAACCCAGATGATACTAGAAAACTACTACAAAATAGAGAACAACAAACTACGGGTATCTCGTCAGCAAGCCAGTGATTTCGCCAAGCGAATCGCCAATGACTTCAATCCCCTGCATGATACTGACTCCAAACGCTTTTGCGTGCCGGGCGATTTGCTGTTCGGCCTGGTGCTCGACCAATACGGCCTGAGCCAGAACATGCGCTTTGTCTTTTCCGGAATGGTGGGAGATGGCATCGAGCTGCAGTTTCCCGGCAATGCAGCGGACAAATTCTCCCTCTCCGGCAGCAATGGCAAGGATTACCTGCATGTCGAACGCAGCGGCGACACCACCCATGACAAGACGTTCATCCACCGTCTGGTGGAAGCCTATGTCGCCTTCTCCGGCCATGCCTTCCCCTATGTTCTGGTGCCGCTGATGGAGGCGCATAGCGTCATGGTCAACCCCGACCGCCCATTGATTATCTATGAAAGCATGGAAATCCATCTGCATCGCCTGGACATCGCCAACCCGGAGCTGAAACTATCGGGCACCTGCTTCAACATCGAGCGAAAACGTGGTGAAGTACAGTTGGCGTTTACGCTGCTCGACAACGGAGAAGTTACCGGAAAAGGCACAAAAAACATGGTCTTGAGCGGACTGCGCCCCTACGATGCCAAGCGCATGCAGCGCGTCGTGGATGACTATCTGCAGCGGCAGGAACAATTCAAAAGCGCCTCGAACACCACACCGGCATAGGGCGGAATAACAATCTACAGAGGCACCCTCAAGTCAATCATGGCTGCCTGATTGCACTGTCGCCCCCAGGGTTCAGCGTTTTTTCCTGCTTTCCCTGAATTTGACAATAGCAGTGGTAATTCCCAGCGCAACGCCCGTGGACAAAACCATGCGCGCCAGCCATTCCGGCCAGGCCGGTTGGGGCGTAAGCAATGCAAACGCGCCAATTACAATCAGCCAGAAAGACAGCTTCACCAATAGCGCATCACGTATCATCCGCCTCTCCAGCAACAGGAAACCAGCTAACGCTCGGCGCGAAGAACGGCGGAAACCGAATCGGAAAAACGCAGGGCGTTGGGCTTGTCCACCTCTACCTCCGCCGAGGAAATGGTCTCATGCCTCATCACCAGCTCCAGAACATCCGCTGCCAGCCTTTCCAGCAGCATGAAGCGCCCGTCTTCGACAAACGCAATAATCTCCTTGGTGATAGTGCGGTAATTCACCGCATATTTGACATCATCCGTCTGCGCAGCCTCGTCAGCCTTGTAACTGAAGCGCACATTCACCACCACATCCTGGCGCTTGCGCATTTCCTCCTCATTGAAACCGATATAGGTACGCAAGCGTAGATTTTTTATGCGGATGGTTACCATTACAGCTTGATCAGGGTAAGAAACTCATCCCTGGTACGGTGATTGCTCCTGAACGCCCCCAGCATCATGGAAGTGGTAGTGGAAGAATTCTGCTTTTGCACCCCACGCATCATCATGCACAAATGGGAAGCCTCGATCACCACCGCAACTCCCGCCGCACCAATCGCATTCTGGATGGCATAGGCAATCTGGGTGGTCAACTGTTCCTGAATTTGCAAACGCCGGGCGTACATGTCCACGATACGGGCAATCTTGGACAATCCGATTACCTTCCCCTTGGGCAGATAGGCAACATGGGCCTTGCCGATAAAAGGCAGCATATGATGCTCACAAAGAGAATAGAGCTCGATATCCTTGACGATGACCATCTCATCATTCTCTGACGGAAAAATCGCATCGTTGACAATATCCTCCAGGGACTGCCCGTAACCCTGGGTCAAAAACTCCATGGCCCTGGCGGCGCGCATGGGGGTTTTCAGCAATCCTTCCCTGCTTATATCCTCCCCAACACCTTCAATGATGTCGTGATAGCAGGCAGCCATCCTCTCCACATTTTCTTCGTTCATCCCAAAGCCCGGCTGTTGGATTAGTCATGGTAAGCCCTGAGTATAACGGCTTGAATCCCGTTTTACACAAACAAAAAACCGGCTTATGGCGAGCTTTTTGAAATATGGCGCGCCAGGAAGGATGATTCGCGCTGCGCGCTCATGCTGCGCGCCTGCCGGCGCTTGTCGAACCGGCCTTTTTATGTCGGAGGTTCGAATGTGCCAACCCCAAATACGCAAAAAAGCCCACCCTTTGGTGAGCTTTCCGGAATATGGCGCGCCAGGAAGGATTCGAACCTCCGACCGCTCGGTTCGTAGCCGAGTACTCTATCCAGCTGAGCTACTGGCGCAAAGTGGGGCAGATTTTGAGGGTTTGTCCTTCAATTGTCAATTGCAATTTTCCTCTCTGGTGGAAATTGGAACACCCATCTAATTGATTGCTCTTACGAGCAACCGCCCATACGGAAACTGGGACACCCACCTATTGACTTTCTTCCGCACATGGGCAAAATAGAGAACATATAAAGAACATTACGGAGAAGGAACTCCCATGCCCAAACCCCGAAAAGCCCTCATCAGCCTCGATGACACCCCTTACTATCATTGCGTTTCCCGCTGTGGGCGGCGCGCCTTCCTTTGTGGGGAAGATCCGGTTTCCGGCAAATTATTCGAACACCGCCGGGAATGGGTGGAAACCCGCTTACTGCAACTGGCGGAGGTATTTGCCATCGATGTCTGCGCCTGTGCGGTCATGTCGAACCATACACATGTGACACGGTCTTCCCCACGAGCGTGGGGAAGACCTCATACTAAGGCGGACAAAGCCGCCGATCTTGGAAACACCCCCACGCTCGTGGGGAAGACGAAATCTTCATGGTTTGGATCATGAAGACCCCAGAAACACCCCCACGCTCGTGGGGAAGACTCGCGCTATTAGCTGTATCACTCATAGCATCAAGAAACACCCCCACGCTCGTGGGGAAGACCGTTGGCATCGAGTATCTTGGATATGCGCTCCAGAAACACCCCCACGCTCGTGGGGAAGACTTTTTTGACGGTTCTTTCGTGCAGAGAGCATGGGAAACACCCCCACGCTCGTGGGGAAGACCGCCGTTCGTGTATTCAGGATCCATGTTCCTGAAGAAACACCCCCACGCTCGTGGGGAAGACGCACCCGGTACGAACCGGGTGAGGAAATCGATAGAAACACCCCCACGCTCGTGGGGAAGACGTCTATCTCCTGTGGTGGTGGTGGTGGTGCCAGGAAACACCCCCACGCTCGTGGGGAAGACCGCTGCGCGTGGTCGCGCAGGTGGTTTTTTCTGGAAACACCCCCACGCTCGTGGGGAAGACCTCGTCCGGCGCTGCGCGTGGTCGCGTCGGTGGGAAACACCCCCACGCTCGTGGGGAAGACTTCAGCGGGGAGTTCTGGGGCATCGATGATGAGGAAACACCCCCACGCTCGTGGGGAAGACGCTTCAGGCGAAAGATGGAACGCCACGATCCTGGAAACACCCCCACGCTCGTGGGGAAGACCTTGACGCGCTGCGAGAAGAAATCAGGAAGCCGGAAACACCCCCACGCTCGTGGGGAAGACCTTGACGCGCTGCGAGAAGAAATCAGGAAGCCGGAAACACCCCCACGCTCGTGGGGAAGACTCAATGCGTCATGTAGATGCTGGTCGCCTCCGGGAAACACCCCCACGCTCGTGGGGAAGACCCGTAGGTGGAGACCATGGACGACACAGACAGGGAAACACCCCCACGCTCGTGGGGAAGACGCTGTACCGGGTCTCGAAGAATACCTGGTGCCGGAAACACCCCCACGCTCGTGGGGAAGACGCTCTATCTCGCCGGAATGCTTCAAGTCGCCCAGAAACACCCCCACGCTCGTGGGGAAGACGGCTGTTCGGCTGAAATGATGCCTACAGGAACAGAAACACCCCCACGCTCGTGGGGAAGACATTTCAGACTCTCGTGAATTTGGTGGCACAAAGGAAACACCCCCACGCTCGTGGGGAAGACGCTGCTGTACCGGGATGAGGTTTATCACGATGAGAAACACCCCCACGCTCGTGGGGAAGACTCTTCACAACCTTTTTCTTTGTTGTCTTTGACAGAAACACCCCCACGCTCGTGGGGAAGACCGCCGCCGCATCACAGATAAAAACGGCGTCAGAGAAACACCCCCACGCTCGTGGGGAAGACCCACTTGGCGGGAATTCACAACAACGAGGATAAGAAACACCCCCACGCTCGTGGGGAAGACATCACATCCCTCTAGAGGGATTCCTGCCCTCAGGAAACACCCCCACGCTCGTGGGGAAGACTTCCCAACTTCGCAGGCGCATTCTCCTTCCGAGGAAACACCCCCACGCTCGTGGGGAAGACGGGTCAGAATACCGAAAGATGTTGCAGACGAAAGAAACACCCCCACGCTCGTGGGGAAGACCGTCCGCGTGGAGCGCATTGTTGGGCCTGATAAGAAACACCCCCACGCTCGTGGGGAAGACCGCCCCACTCACGCAGGAGGCGCGCTTACTATAGAAACACCCCCACGCTCGTGGGGAAGACCAGTGCGCTCCAGCGTCACGAAAGCAGCCGCTGGAAACACCCCCACGCTCGTGGGGAAGACGCCATGTTTATGATGCTCAGTGTAATAATGGAAGAAACACCCCCACGCTCGTGGGGAAGACAAAAGAGTGTCAGCATCAATGGTTACAGCAGTAGAAACACCCCCACGCTCGTGGGGAAGACATACACCACCAAGCATCAACATCCACTCCCTGGGAAACACCCCCACGCTCGTGGGGAAGACGCATCAAGAAGTGGGAGAGGTTGTCCAGCCCGGGAAACACCCCCACGCTCGTGGGGAAGACCAAGGAAAGCAAAAGCCCAGTGGCGCTCCGTCAGAAACACCCCCACGCTCGTGGGGAAGACTCTCCCGATCTCAGCGGGAGCCGAGCCAAAGTGGAAACACCCCCACGCTCGTGGGGAAGACTCAACCGAGGTAGTCATCAGGATGATATTTGGAGAAACACCCCCACGCTCGTGGGGAAGACGGAGTAAACCTATATGATGGAACTGGAACGCAAGAAACACCCCCACGCTCGTGGGGAAGACTCCGTCGAAATCACTTGTTGTCCACTGGACTGAGAAACACCCCCACGCTCGTGGGGAAGACAGCGCCCTCCGAAGTACATCCTGACAAATCCAGGAAACACCCCCACGCTCGTGGGGAAGACTAATCGCACTTTATCCACTATTGATCGAGTTGAGAAACACCCCCACGCTCGTGGGGAAGACCAGGACGTTCATATTCGTTTCCGCCGTTGTCTAGAAACACCCCCACGCTCGTGGGGAAGACTGAGGTGAAGCAGGCACATGCTACCACTGCGCGGAAACACCCCCACGCTCGTGGGGAAGACGCTCGCGCGCTTCATGCGTTCACGTCTGTTCTGGAAACACCCCCACGCTCGTGGGGAAGACCATGGTCTCCACCTACGGGGAGTGGAGCGACTAGAAACACCCCCACGCTCGTGGGGAAGACCGCACTAGGCCGCGAATTTCCACCTAGCACCTGGAAACACCCCCACGCTCGTGGGGAAGACGGAAGTCTCCCCCTCAGCAAAGACCTTGCGGAGGAAACACCCCCACGCTCGTGGGGAAGACACGCGCGCTCGAACTCGCCAGCCAGCTTCTTTGGAAACACCCCCACGCTCGTGGGGAAGACCATCGCGCTCTTCGATGCTGGCGTTCAGTGTGGGAAACACCCCCACGCTCGTGGGGAAGACAGCCCAAGAGACTCAATCAATCTTTCCCCAAGAGAAACACCCCCACGCTCGTGGGGAAGACCATGCAGATCAATGCGCGGGCGAATGTGGTGGAGAAACACCCCCACGCTCGTGGGGAAGACAAAACCATGCCCTGATTATTGTGGGGACCATGAGAAACACCCCCACGCTCGTGGGGAAGACGAACGAGAGCCAGCGGGCGATGGTGGCGGCGAGGAAACACCCCCACGCTCGTGGGGAAGACAATGCAGGCTCGCAGTTTTGTGTAGCCCATCTGGAAACACCCCCACGCTCGTGGGGAAGACGCCTGCTGCTGCCTTTGCGACGCTTTGCCACGGGAAACACCCCCACGCTCGTGGGGAAGACCATGCAGATCAATGCGCGGGCGAATGTGGTGGAGAAACACCCCCACGCTCGTGGGGAAGACGATGCTGGAACAGCAATGGCATATCGTCCGCAGGAAACACCCCCACGCTCGTGGGGAAGACGCCTTGTGCCAGGCGGCTTAAAAGG
>JAMOMB010000076.1 GCA_027068795.1 Sedimenticola sp.
CTTAAAAGGCCGTTATAGAAACACCCCCACGCTCGTGGGGAAGACACCAACAAATTGTAAAAGAACAACTCCCAGGTCACAAGATATTGTGAAACTGGATCTCCTTTTCAATAACCAGCTGCAAGCCTGAAAACTGGGTCACACGGCGTTTGGTATCTCCTACACCGTAGATTTCGTACCCCGGTGCCTTGCTGATCTGACGAAAGACCATCAGGCCGCTTTCAGGTGGGCAGTGTTTGTAGAGATATTCCACCACCTTTTTTGCTACTGAATCTTTGACCCCTGAAACAAAAACATTGGCTCTGGGTTCCACGAACCAGAGTTTCATTCGGCCGCGAACAGCAGGCGGCAGATCATTTGCTATGACGACGAGCACGACGCTTTCCTCCAAGAACTTCCTCTATGTCGGGACCGATTCTGGTCAGAAGATCCATCTCGATGACCCGCTTGCGAAAGGCGCTGGATACTTTGTGCCGATCATATTTGCCGGCCATCTCCAGGGTAAGTGAAAAAGCAAGATCAATGCACAGTTCTTCTTTGTAGAGATCAGCCAGGTCATAAATAAATGGCAAGGGGCTGCCGGAATGGATGAAACCAATGTGGGGCGAGTAACCCATGCTGTGGGTTGCAGAACAAAGAATGCCGTAGAGTGCGGCATTGGCGGAGGTGAGCACCCGGTTGGTGATGTCACCCATTTCAAATTTGCCAGGAACGTAGCGGCGCCCCTTCCAGCCAACGCCGTACTCTTTCGCCTTTTCCTCGTAAAACTGGCGTACCCGATAACCCTCCATGCCCATCATCTCTTTGAGGGTCTTTCCCTTGAGTTCCTCGGCAGGGAGGCGGCGGGTGAACATCCGTCTGGCAACTTCCACTGCGTTTTTTGCATCGGCGGCGAGTTGCATCTGTTTGCGCAAATTGCGGCTGTCCGCAGTGGGGGTGATGCCGGCAGCGTAGAACAGCAAGCTGTCTTCCCCCACCCAGCAGACGCTACAGTTGGCGGCGGCCATTACTTTTACCGCTTCGTGCGTAAGGGTGGTTCCTGGCCCCAGAAGCAGGCAGTTGATGGTGGCGATGGGCAGGCGGACCACGTTTTTGTCGCAGTCGATCCATTTGACACTGCTGTCGTCTATCTCCAGCCGGCCCCGCTCCAGGTAGATGAAGGGATACTTCTCTTTCACCTGCGGCAAAGTCTCCCGGGTGACCTTGATCAGCAACCGGTTGCCTGCAGCCTTTTCCGCATTCGCACTCATAGCGGGATCATGGTTACTTGCCGATCACGGTACTGCTTGTGAGTGCCGAACCGGACAGGGATGTCGTTAAGGGTAAGCACTTCGCCGTCATGCTCACCTTGCAGCACACGAAAATCGGCAATCCGTTGTTTTTCCCGAGAGATGCCTTGTACCGCTGTTTCTACTTCTTCCTCTGTGGAAAACAGGCCCCGGTAGATGAAGTCGGTTGGCACGCAGTTTTTGCGCCCCAGATAAAGATCCCAACAGGGGTTCTGCAAGGCTTCGGCAATGGTCTCTGCCTCCTCCTCCGGCAGGGGCATGATGACGGCGTAGGCCATATCCTGCAGGTAGTAGCGGTAGGTCATCTTGGCGCCGCCGCCAACCGCTTTTTTTCCCTCGCTGGTTTTGGGTATCAGCAGGGTTTGCCATGGATCGCGGTCATCATAACCGCTGCCCACCATGTGAAAATCACGCAGCAGTGGTTCACGCATTGTTTTTTCCGGCTCTTTATGGGCACCGGGTTTTGCCCGTATGTAGGCAATAACCTGCTGGGGATAATCGGCCATCCTTTCCAGCCACTCCTTTTGCTCTCCTCCCCGGCCAAGGGCACAACAGATCAAACCGAGCACGCCGGAGCGGGTTGGAAAATCCAGGCTGTCCCGGCGGCCGAACCGGGAGTCGGCGCCCCAGGATTGCAGAGGTGCCTCCAGCCACATCAACAGCCAGGGATCAGCCATTGGCCACCTCGGCATGACGCTTCAGCTCGTTGGCAAGGTTGTCGATGGAGAAGTTCTCATCCTCCCCGAAAGTGTAATCGGCAATCTTGCCGAACAGGGAGCCAGCCAGTTTCTCCTGTTTCTCCAGATAGGCTGTCATGGCTTCGATGCTGGGCTGGGTAAAACCACCATTCCCGGGTTTGACAGCCGTTTCGAAAGGCACCTGGAGGCGCTGCCCCTTGCGCACCATTACCTTGGCGAACTCCCAGGGTGACGCGCCGGACTGGGTGGTCTGGCGTGCGCTGGGTACCGCCACATAGAGCGCCTTGGTAAAGGCTTCCACCGTCTCGGGTAGGGATTCGCCATCCAGTGTCTGCCAGAGCTGCCCCAGATCGAGAGAGATGTAACGGTAGTAGGTGGCCGAGTTAAACTCCAGGCTTCCCATATGGGCAGAGCCTGGCTCATCCTGGAGATCATCCAGCGCCGTAAAAAACTCCACTTCATTGGCCACCCGGTGGGTGGAGATAGCATGGGCAAAGGAACAGGCCGCCTCCACGTTCAGGTCGGCCGCCTGCGCAACCATGCGGCCAAACAAGGCGATATCGATTCCATCCACGGCCGGGTTGATGGTTTTCTTGGCCAGCTTGTGGATTTCCTTGTCCTTGATCTGCTTGGCATCGAACGCTTTTTCCTGTGCGAAATCGGCAAACGCCGCAGCCTCTCCTTCTGTGAAAAAATGCAGCGTATCTTTGGTCAACGCCTTGGCGATGGTCTCACCACACGCCTGGGCCTGTTCTTCGGTTGCGCCCCTTTCCATGCAGGCCTTGCGGATAACTTCATCAACTTTTTTGGTGCGCATGGCCAACCGGACTCCAAAATCACGCAGGGCAAGGCGCACCTGCCGCTTCCAGCACTGGGAGCTGACCCGGGCCCGGGTGGTACCACCGACGACAGCGGTCTTGGGTGCGCCCACGTCGTCCCGGTTGAGACAGGTAACGGGAAAAGATTGCAGGATATGATATTCGATGCGGGTGTTCTTCAGCGGGTTGTTGTCAGTCATGGTTGTTTCCTTTTGGCAATATGGATTTTCAGAGTTCAAAGGGGTTGGAAAGCGGAACGATTTGCAGCAGGCCGAAGCCAAAAGCCCGGCCGCGGCCGATCCCCTGTTCAAAGCTGCGCACGAAGCGTTCCCGGTCAATCACTTGCAACTCTCCCTTGAGGGTGGCGCTGCCGTGAGTCAATATTTGCTCCCCTTTCTTGATCTGTTGCACGCCCAGGCGCTGAATTTGCAGATGTTCCGGGGTCGCTTCGAAACCCCAACTGCTTTTCGCGCGCTCGATGAACCACTCGATGACGGCCTCCCGCCCCTTTACCGGCACCAGCTTCCGGCTGGCGCTGTTACGGCGGGAGGGGTTGACGGTGACCTCGAATCCGTAGCGGTCATGGTGCAGAAATCCATCGGGAATCGGTTTGGAAACCACCTCTCCGTATTCCGGCTGCATGGGCTCCCGATCAGAGAGCAGCAGGATCTGGCGTTGATGAAAGTCACCCCCCTTGTCGGCATAGAGAATGCCATTGGGTTTGCTGGCTCTTTTCTCTGCATCGCTGCGGGTGTCTTCAAAGAGGCTGTAGACCACACGGTGAATGGAATAGGGATCAGTGATGCGCAACGCCTTGCAGTCGCGGCGGCTGAGTCGCAGTACGCTGGCGATCATGACGGCTCCTCCTCCACGGCGCGGCGATAGAAATCCT
>JAMOMB010000077.1 GCA_027068795.1 Sedimenticola sp.
TGGGTCAGCAGCACCAGAGGCACTTCCGTCTCGCCCCCAAGCGGTTCTTTCTGCTTTACCGCCTCGATGCTGATGCCCGACTCTCCCAGAATGCCGGTCACCTTCGCCAGTACCCCGGGTTTGTCTTCCACGGTAAGCCGCAGATAATAGGCGGTCTCGATCTGATCCATGTCCAGCACGGGGAAATCCGACAACTCGTCCGGCTGGAAGGCCAGGTGGGGTACGCGGCTGTCCGGATCGACGGTAAGGGCGCGGGCGATGTCGATGATATCAGCCGCCACCGCAGAGGCGGTAGGCAGGGAGCCCGCACCCGCGCCGTAATACAAGGTGGAGCCCACGGCATCGCCTTTTACCAGCACGGCATTCATCACCCCATCCACATTGGCGATGAGGCGGCGCTCGGGAATCAGCGTGGGATGCACCCGCAGCTCCACGCCCGCATCAGTGCGGCGCGTAACCCCCAGATGCTTGATGCGGTATCCCAGTTCTTCCGCATACTCCACATCCTGGGCTTCGATCTTGCCGATGCCTTCGGTGTAGCATTTGTCGAATTGCAGGGGAATGCCGAAAGCCAGCGAGGCAAGGATGGTCAGCTTGTGGGCGGCGTCGATGCCCTCCACATCGAAGGTGGGATCGGCCTCGGCATAGCCCAGCGCCTGGGCCTCCTTGAGCACATCGGCAAAATCCCTGCCCTTGTCCCGCATCTCGGTGAGAATGAAGTTCCCGGTGCCGTTGATGATGCCCGCAATCCATTCGATGTGGTTGGCCGCCAGCCCTTCGCGCAACGCCTTGATAATGGGAATGCCCCCCGCAACCGCCGCTTCGAAGGCGACGGTGACGCCCTTTGCCTGGGCCGCGCTGAAGATTTCATTGCCATGCAGGGCGATCAGCGCCTTGTTGGCGGTAACCACGTGTTTGCCCTGGGCGATGGCTTCGAGCACCAGTTCCCTGGCCGGGGAATAACCGCCGATAAGCTCCACCACCACATCCACTTCCGGGTTGCGAACCACCTCGAAGGCATCGTTGGTAATACTCACCTGATCCAGGCCGTCGATGCCCTGCGGGTCGAACTCCCGCGCCGCCGCATGACTGACGACGATATCACGACCGGCGCGACGGCTGATTTCCGCTGCATTCCGGTGCAGCACATTCATGGTGCCGCCACCGACGGTACCCAATCCCAGCAATCCCACTTTTACGGGTTCCAAGCTTCTTCTCCTGTTATTTCAAATCTGTTACCGGGGCAACAACGCCACCCGGTTTTCCTGCAAAACGCCGTCCTTGCGGAACATATCCCGAATACCGCGCACGGCCTGGCGGGTGCGATGTTCGTTTTCAATCAATCCGAAGCGCACATGGCTGTCGCCATATTCGCCAAAGCCGATACCGGGAGACACAGCCACCTTGGCGTCGATGAGCAATTTCTTGGAAAACTCCAAAGAGCCCATATCCAAATACGCCTCGGGAATCGGCGCCCATACGAACATGGTGGCCTTGGGCCGCTCCACGGCCCAGCCAATGTTGTTCAGCCCGTCGCAAAGCACATTGCGCCGGGATTCATACATGCCCCGGATATCCGCCACGCATTCCTGGGGGCCTTCCAGGGCGGCAATGGCCGCCACCTGGATCGGCGTGAACATACCGTAATCCAGATAGGATTTCATCCGCGCCAACGCCGCCACCAGGGTCTTGTTGCCGCACATGAAACCGACGCGCCAGCCGGGCATATTGTAGCTTTTCGACAGGGAAAAAAACTCCACCGCAATCTCTTCCGCCCCCGGCACTTGCAGAATCGAGGGCGCTTTGTAGCCATCGAATACTATATCCGCATAGGCCAGGTCATGAATCACCCAGATGTTGTGTTCCCTGGCAATCTCCACCACCTTCTCGAAGAAGTCCAGCTCGACGCATTGGCTGGTCGGATTGCCGGGGAAATTGATCACCAGCATCTTTGGCCGAGGCCAGGAGGCCATGATGGCCTCTTCCAGCTTCTCGAAAAAATCCACGCCTTCCACCAGGGGCACATGGCGCACATCGGCTCCGGCGATGACAAAACCCCAGGGATGGATGGGATAGGCGGGATTAGGCACCAGCACCGAGTCCCCCGGCCCCACACAGGCCAGGGCCAGGTGCGCCAGCCCCTCCTTGGAACCGATGGTGACGATGGCCTGGGTTTCGGGATCCAGTTCCACCTGGTAGCGATCCCTGTACCAGTTGCAAATGGCCCTGCGCAAACGCGGAATGCCCTTGGACATGGAATAGCGATGGGTATCCTTGCGCTGGGCGGCCTCGCACAGCTTGTCCACGATGTGCTGTGGCGTGGCCTGATCGGGATTGCCCATGCCAAAATCGATGATATCCTCACCCCGCGCCCGCGCTTCCGCCTTCAACTCATTGACGATGGCGAAAACATAGGGCGGCAACCGCTTGATGCGGCGGAATTCTTCCATTTCAGGGGTGGACACGGGAAACCTCTAGCAAGCTGGAAACTCGGGCAAACGAGTAAAGTACATGAGCAGGAAGGAAAATTCAATTGGCGCATGCCTTCCGTAGCGCATTCTTCGTGCGGAAACGATAGATGTCATATTCAGGACTTCCTGCATGCAGCGGAACAAGACGCCGGGTGAGTATGCCCCGGCTACCCCTTCCTGGTTTGCCTGTCGTACATTGACTGCGCGCAAGGTATGATAGCGGCCATGAAATTCGCCCAGGAACACATCAACAGCAGATACCTCATCGAAGCCTATGAGGCCGGCTGCATACGCATCGGCAACACGGAATTCCGGCACAGTCTGTTGCTGATGCCGGAAAAACTGCGCGACCCCTGGGAATTGCAAGACCTGCAGGATCTTTCGGAACGGCATCTTTCCCAACTGGCGGCACACCAGCCGGATATCATTCTTCTGGGCAGCGGGGAAACACAACTGTTTCCCCACCCGTCGATTTTTGCGCCGCTGATGCAGGCGGGCATTGGTTATGAAGTCATGCCCACCCCTTCGGCCTGCCGCACCTACAATATATTACTGGCGGAAGACCGGCGGGTTCTTGCTGCTCTCATTCTCTAGCCTGCCTCGTCAGGATTTCCTTTGGCTTGGCCCCAGCGCCGCCAACACCAGTCCGGCAAGAAACCAGCCGGCAACCTGATAGATCCCTGCGCCGACGACGAATTCCCACGGAAAACCATACCAGTTCCACCAGGGGATACTGGAAGTAATCCAGGAAAACAGGCCAACAGCGGTAACGAACAGCAACCGTCCCATAAAGGACAGCCTGGTGAAAGACAGCAATAGCGCAACGATCAGGCCAGCCGCGAGATCCGTGGCGAACTGCACCGCGAACAGGCGGCTGCTCA
This sequence comes from Sedimenticola sp., assembly GCA_027068795.1. Lineage (GTDB taxonomy): Bacteria > Pseudomonadota > Gammaproteobacteria > Chromatiales > Chromatiaceae > Thiolapillus. The sequence goes on from JAMOMB010000077.1 coordinate 3,353, forward strand.
TGGGCTCTCCTCCCTGGGGACGGTAAAGAATCATTCCCACCGGGCCATCACGATAGGCCTCTTCCCAGTCTGCCAGCGCCTTTTTCGACATGTTTTCACCCGCATCCATCCAGGGAAACACATACAAGCCGGGCTCATCCAGCGCCAGATCCAGCGCATAGCTGATGCTGGTGGAATGAGGGAGTTCCTGCATCCCCATTTTGCCTACGGGCAGCAGCAAATGAATCACTGCTCCCCAAACGAACAACACCATGCCCGCAAGCATTCCCCCGAGCACAATATTCTTCATGGGCCATCCTCTCCTTGACAGTCTGGTAAGCAAACACAGACAATGATTCTAACTGTACTGAAGGTAAATCACCATTGGACGAGATTCCCATTGGCGGACTGTTCGCCTCCCTGTTTGTTCTCATTATACTTTCCGCATTTTTCTCCGGGTCTGAAACTGCGCTGATGACCTTGAACCGCTATCGCCTGCGGCACCTGGCGGAAGAAGGGCATAAGGCGGCGCAGCTTGCCGAACGCCTGCTGAAGCGCCCGGAACGGCTCATCGGCCTGATCCTGCTGGGAAACAATTTCGTCAACATCCTCGCCTCTTCCCTGGCCACCATCCTCGCCATTCGCCTCGGGGGGGAAGGCGCCATACCCATTGCCGCCGGCCTGCTCACCCTGGTGATCCTGATCTTCTCTGAAGTCGCGCCAAAAACCCTGGCGGCCCTGCACCCGGAAAGGCTGGCCTTTCCCGCCGCCTGGGTCTACACCCCGCTGCTGAAGATCGCCTACCCCCTGGTATGGCTGGTGAACCTTTTCGCCAATGCGCTGTTGCGCCTGTTGAAGGTATACCCGGAAGAAGGCGGCAAGGACAGGGTAACCCGCGAGGAATTGCGCACCATCGTGAATGAGGCCGGAGCCCTCATTCCCCAGAAGCACAGGAAAATGCTGCTGGGGATTCTGGATCTGGAAAAAGCCACCGTGGAAGACATCATGATTCCCCGCCAGGAAATCGACGGCATCGATCTGGACGAATCATGGGATGAACTGCTGGAAGATCTGCGGCAAATGCCGTACACCCAGGCGCTGGTGTACCGGGGCAGCATCGACCATGTGGTTGGCTTCATCCACGCCCGGCAGGTCATGCAGGCGCTCATGAACGGGGAACTCAACAGGGAGATATTGCAGGATTTGATCCAGCCTCCCTACTTCATTCCCGAAGTCACCCCTCTCAACACCCAATTATTGAATTTCCAGAAGGCAAAGCGCCGCGTGGGACTGGTGGTAGACGAATACGGCGATGTATTGGGGCTGGTTACCATGAGCGATCTGCTGGAAGAGATCGTCGGGGAATTCACCAGTGATCCTACAGACAGCATCGCCGACGTTCAACCCAAGGAGGACGGCAGCTTTTTGGTGAACGGCAGCGCCAATGTGCGTGATCTGGTAAAAACCTTTGGCTGGGAGCTGCCCACCAACGGGCCGAAAACATTCAACGGGCTGATCATCGAGCAACTGGAAAGCATCCCTGAACCGGGCACCAGCCTGCTGATCAACGGTTATCCGGTGGAAATACTGCAAATGCAGGACAATGCGGTGAAAACCGCCCGCATCCTGCCGCTGCAAAGACGCGGCGCCTGAGCCGGGTATTTCGCCCGGGCGCGCCCTTGCTCCCCTGAACGAAATACCCGGCCAGGTTACCGCAGCCTGCTTCAGGTAATCTCGTTGTTGTAAACGGCCCGTTCCAGTTGCTGAAACAGATCACGGCGATTGAAGGGCTTGCCCATGAAATCATTGGCGCCAATGCGCTGAATCCAGAAGCTTTCCGTTGCCTCCTTGTTGCCGCTCATGATGACGATGGGAATCTCCCGGGTTTCATCGATCTTGCGCATGCGGCGGGTAGCCTGAAAGCCGTTCAAACCAGGCATTACGATATCCATGATAATCAGGACCGGGGCGTGTTTTCTGGCCAGTTCGATGGCGTCTTTGCCATTGTCGGCTTCAAGAACCTGATATCCGCCCTGGGAGAGCATTTTTTTCAAGGCGAAACGCACGGTTTTCGAATCATCGACAACCAGCACCGCCGCGCCTTTCTTCGGCACCGTGCGGAAATTTCGCCGGCGATCCCGAATAATGTGCACGGCCCGCGCCCGGTCACGCCGAAAAAGCTTCTTGATGCTGAAATTTCCCATCGTCCTCTCCAATTGTTCAGTCCATCCATGGGGGGACCACGTTTTCACCCCCTCACTCCCTCAGCAAGCAGCTGCTGCAAGATCGATTATAGGCCATCTTCTCTACAAATTGTCATTCCGGCGCAGGGCGGAATCCAGGGGCAATTCCATGTACAGCACATCGATCCAGCGCCGAAACTTGTAGCCCACCTCATGAAAATAGCCGGCCTCATCGAATCCCAGCTTGTGGTGTAAGGCAATACTGCTTTCGTTGGGCACGGCAATTGCTGCAATCACCCGATGAATTTTCCGGCTGGCCAGTTGCGACAACAAACTGCGGTAGAGTTGCTCACCCGTCCCCTGCCTTCTGGGAGCCTGCGGGTGCAGGTAGACGCTGCTTTCCGCCGTATGACGGTAGGCGCTTCTGGACTGCCATGCTCGCGCATAAGCATAGCCCAGCACCACGCCCCCCTCTTCCGCCACCAGCCAGGGATAGCTGGCGCAAACGCTGCGGATACGCTCCACAAACGCTTCTGTTTGCAGCGGCTGTTCTTCAAAGGTGATGGTGGTGCGTGTGATGTAGTGATTGTAAATGGAACATAACGCCGCCGCATCTTCCAAAGTGGCATCGCGAATCAGCATGGATCATTCAGTATTCCTGAACCTGAAACAAATATTCCTGCAATCCGTTTTTCAACAGCCTGGACTGCGACGCACGAAAACCGGGCATCAGTTTTTCCAGCACCCGTTGCGGATAACAGGGCGCTCCCACAGCGCCGCCGGAAGCGGCCTGGCGTCGCATGACATCGCTGGAAAGCACCTCGAATTGCATCGGCTGCGCCGCCATATCCCCCCGGGTGTAAATGAATGCATGCAGCCATGCGCCGGGATTGCACTGCCGGATGAGATGCCGGCTGAATTGGGGCAACAATTCCTTGTCCAGGTAGTTCAGTCCGTCCCAGGCCAGAATCAGGTCCAGCTTGTCCGCCATGTTCAAAGGCAGAATGCGCGTAAAATCCGGATCCGGCTCTTCTTCCTTCGGCGGGGACAGATCCGGCAGTACATGCAACACATCCCCGATATGATAGCGGCAGCGAAAGCGCGAGAAGAATTCAATATGATTCCCGGACGCTGCCGCCAGATCCAGAATATGGTACTTGTGTTCCGGCTCGCGCTCCAGGGTTGCCACCAGAGAGGCGAACGCCGGGCAACCCAGCTCTTCAGACTGTGATTGCGCCGGCGCAGTATCGTTGACGTTCTTGGGCTTGGCAAAAAGAGCCATGGGGGAGATCAGGTTCTGCTTCAGGCGGATTTGGCGCTAGGCGCGGGCTGTGATGCTTGTGACGCCGGCTTGGCCGCCTTTGCATCCATATCAATGCTGCCTTTGAAAGTGGCGCCTTCTTCCAGGATGACTTTGGGCGCAACGATATTCCCTCTTACCTTGCCTGTAGAGGTAATGGTTACCTTCTCCACTCCATTGAGGTCTCCCGTGAGCTGGCCGCGCACGGTTATGGTGCGCGCAAAAGCGTTGGCCTTGATTACGCCTTGTTCGCCAATGGTGAGATTGTGTTCCTTGAGATAGACGTTTCCTTCCACCTGGCCCTGAATCAGCAGGTCTTCATTGCCGTTAAGCTCGCCATTGAGTTTGATCGATGAACCAATGGTAGTGGTCTGCCCGCTGTTGCTCGCGGAAGCTGGCTTGGAAGCCGCCGGGGCGGCAGCTTTGGGGGCGGATGGCTTCTTTTCCGTCTCTTTCTTGGTTTTGTCAAACATTGTGATTTCCTTTGGATAGTTACAGGAGCCCTGTTCCTGGGCGAACATACCAGCAATATCCTTTGCTGAACCATTCGATTATAGGTAGCTTGCGCGCCGGTTGCCACGCCCTTTTGGAGAACGAATAGACTTTTTCATATTTTCATCCACTACGCAAACTTCGCCGGATTGCCGGCCGTTCAGCGGACTTTATTCAAAAATAACCGACAACGCCTGGGAAAGGCGCTGCACCGGAATCACCTCGATGCCTTTGACCGCCTTGCGCGGCCGGTTGGCTGCCGGCAGGAGAATGCGCTTGAATCCATGTTTGGCGGCTTCGCGCACACGGTCTTCCCCGCTGGGAACCGGCCGGATCTCCCCCGCCAGCCCCACTTCACCAAAAGCGGCAAGCCCCACGGGCAGGGGGCGGTCGCGAAAGCTGGACAGCACCGACAACAGCACCGGAAGATCCGCCGCCGTTTCCGTCACCCGGACCCCGCCCACGACATTCAGAAAAACATCCTGATCCACCATGCCGATACCGCCATGGCGGTGCAGCACCGCCAGCAACATGGCCAGGCGATTCTGCTCCAGCCCCAGGGCCACCCGCCGCGGATTGCCCAGGGAGCTTTGATCCACCAGCGCCTGCACTTCCACCAGCATGGGGCGGGTGCCCTCGCGGGTGACCAGGATGGCGCTGCCACATACCTGTTCTTCATGGCGCGAAAGAAAAATGGCCGAGGGATTGCTCACTTCCTTGAGCCCCTTGTCCGTCATGGCGAACACGCCCAGTTCATTCACAGCGCCAAAACGATTCTTGATCGCCCGCACCAAACGGATCTGGCTGCCGGCCTCGCCTTCAAAATACAACACGGTATCCACCATATGCTCCAGCACCCTGGGCCCGGCCAGCGCTCCTTCCTTGGTGACATGCCCCACCAGGAACAGGCTGATGCCGGTCTGCTTGGCAAAGCGCACCAGTTGCGCGGCGGACTCGCGCACCTGGGCCACGGCGCCGGGCGCGGATTGCAGCTGTTCCGAATAAAAAGTCTGGATGGAGTCCATGACCATTACCCTGGGGCGATGCTTGTCCGCCAGCGCCAGTATGCGCTCCACACAGGTTTCCGTGAGCAACTGCAACCTGTCCACAGGCAACCCCAGGCGCGCCGCCCGCATGCTGATTTGCTCGGCAGACTCCTCACCGCTGACATACAGGGGCTGCATATGCGCCGAAAGACTTGCCAGGGCCTGAATCAACAGCGTGGATTTTCCGATCCCGGGATCGCCGCCGATCAGCACCACGGAACCCTGCACCAGCCCACCGCCCAGCACCCGATCCAGCTCGGACAGTCCGGTGGCGGTGCGCCGGGTGTTTTCCACACCCACCGCGGACAGCGGGCGAATCATGGCGGCAGCCGCATCACCGCTGTAACCCGCGAAGCGTGGCCCTGGACTTGTCCCCGCCTGGGGCATTGTTTCTTCCAGGGTGTTCCAGGCGCCGCAGTCGGGGCATTGCCCGGCCCACTTGGGAAAACTGCCGCCACAGTCCCGGCAGGCGTACAAGGTTTTTGTTTTTGCCATCAGCGTTCCCTGCACTCCCTGCGCCGCACGCGTGAGGCAATGCCGCAAAACAAGGTATAAGGAAGGGTCCGGGCGGCTGCGGCAATAACCTCCACCGGCAAACCCCGCCCCCAGAGAATCACTTCATCACCAACCCGCGCCTTTGGTTGCTGGCGCAAATCCACCATCAGCGTATCCATGGAGACCCGGCCAATGACGGGGGTTCTCCGGCCATTGAGCAGTACCGGCGTCCCCGAGGGCGTTTCCCGTGGATAACCATCACCATAACCTGCCGCCACTACGCCTACCGGCATGGACTCCGGCGCTTGCCAGATGCCACCATAGCCCACGGGCGCGCCGGCCGGAACCATTTTGACGGAAATCAGCCGCGAGCCAAAGGTCATCGCCGGTTGCAGCTCTTTCATGGGCGCGGAAAAAGGCGAGGCGCCATAGAGCATGATGCCGGGGCGCACCCAGTCCCCATGGCTGGATGGCCAGCCCAGAATACCCGCGGAGTTCGCCATGGACAAGGGAAGACCCAGCCCCGCAACCGCCGCGGAAAAACGCTGCAACTGCACCTGGGTATAGCCGTCTCCCAGATCATCGGCGTTGGCCAGATGGGTGAGAACACCTGCCACCCGGGCGACGCCAGGCAGTTGCCGCAGCCGGGAAAGCAGCTCTTCCGCCTGCTGCGGCGCGAACCCCAGGCGGTTCATGCCGGTATCGAGCTTCAGCCATACGGCCACGGGACGGGACAGACGGCTCTTCGCCAGAAGCCCAAGCTGGGCCGCATGATGCACTACCAGCTCCACCCCCAACCGGGACGCCTCGGCCAGCTCCTCCCCATCATGGGCGCCGGACAGCACCAGTATTCGTTTATCAACACCGGCGTCACACAACCGAACCGACTCATCGACCCGCGCCACGGCGAAGGCGTCGGCTTCCCCAAGAGCGGCGACAGCGGGTAACATGCCATGCCCGTAGGCATCGGCCTTGATCACGGCCATCACCCGGGAATGCGCTGCGTGTTTTCGCACCACAGCCAGGTTGTGCTGCAACGCTTTGCGGTCAATTTCCATCCAGGGAGAAAAAGACATCAATCCGCCGGCTCAGTACATGGCTCGCAGCTCAATGTACAGGATCGCCATACACCGGGTTGATATAGTTCTCGAACTTGGTGAACTGCCCCAGAAAGGTCAGGCGCACGGTACCGATGGGGCCGTTGCGCTGCTTGCCGATGATGATTTCCGCCATGCCCTTGTCGGTGCTCTCTTCGTTGTAGACCTCGTCACGATAGATGAACACCACCAGATCCGCATCCTGTTCGATGGCGCCGGATTCGCGCAAATCCGACATGATGGGACGTTTGTTGGGCCGTTGCTCCAGGCTGCGGTTCAACTGGGACAGGGCAACCACCGGGACGTTCAGTTCCTTGGCCAGGGCCTTGAGGCTGCGCGATATGATGGAGATTTCATTGGTGCGGTTCTCCCCTCCGCCAGGAATCTGCATCAACTGCAAATAGTCAATGACGATCAGGCCCAGCTTGCCGCCCTGCTCGCGCATCAGGCGCCGCGCTCTGGCCCGCAAGTCCGTGGGGCTGAGGGCCGGCGTATCATCGATGAACAACCTGGTCTGGTTGAGGATATTGATTGCAGAGGTCAGACGCGGCCATTCGTCGTCCTCCAGCTTTCCGGTGCGGATGCGATGGCCATCGATGCGCCCCAGGGAAGAAATCATGCGCATGGTCAGGGCTTCGCTGGGCATTTCCATGGAAAACACCGCCACGGGCAAATCCGTTTTGATAGCCGCATTCTCGGCGATGTTCATGGCAAAAGTGGTCTTGCCCATGGAGGGGCGTCCGGCCACGATAACCAGATCGGCCGGCTGCAATCCGGAGGTTTTCTCGTCGAAATCATCAAATCCCGTGCTGATGCCCGTAATGGGATCATCGCTGCTTTGCAGTTCCTCGATCCGGTCGATGGCCTTGACCAGCAGGCCCTTGATGGCCTGAAAGCCCTCGCCTTCTTTCTGGCGTTGCTCGGCAATCTGGAACACCTTGCTTTCTGCATTGTCCAGCAGTTCGGCGACCTTGCGTCCTTCCGGGCGGAAGCCGCTTTCCGCGATTTCCGTGCCGACGCGTATCAGTTGACGGGTTACGGAATGCTCCCGGACGATGTCCGCGTAGGCGCGAATATTGGCGGCGCTGGGCGTATCTTCCGCCAGGGCCGCCAGGTAAGGCAGGCCGCCCACGTCTTCCAGCTCTTCCCGGCGCTCCAGCTCTTCAGCCAGGGTCACCACATCAAAGGGCTTCAGTTCTTCGGCAAGGGACTGGATCACGGAAAAAATCAATTGATGCTCGCGACGATAGAAATCCTTGGATCCAACCCGGTCGGCAATCTGATCCCAGGTGCTGTTATCCAACATCAACCCACCCACTACGGACTGCTCCGCCTGCACGGAATGGGGCGGAATGCGCAACTGCTCCACTTCCTGATCTGCTTCGGGATAATCGGGAAGAGGCTCGGACAAAGAGGTATCGAATGACATGCAGGAAGGTTACAGAAAAAATCTTCCTTTGAGAACAGCGGGGAAATAAAAAAACAAAAAGCCACGAAAAGACAATGCCTTATCGTGGCTTCTTATAGTACAACCTTGCTTTATCGCCGAAAACGGCTCTTGGGGCGCAAGGCAAAACCGCTTCCCAGACCCGACCGCCGCGGCATCACTCTTCAGCGATGATAATCACCCTCAGGTTGGCGTTCACATCCGGATGCAGGTGCAACACCACATCGAACTCCCCGGTGGCGCGCATGGGGCCGTCCGGAAGCCGGATTTCGTTCTTTGCCACAGGGACGCCAGCTTCACTGCAGGCATTGGAAATATCCACGGTGCCCACGGAACCAAACAGCTTGCCTTCTTCACCTGCCTTGTGGCTGATGGTGACGCCGCCCAGGCCCTCCACCGCAGCTTTTCTGGATTCCGCTACCGCCAGTTTTTCAGCAGCCTCTTTCTCCAGTTCCGCACGGCGTTTTTCAAATTCCGCAAGATTGTCCCTGGTGGCGGGAATCGCCTTGCCACTGGGAATCAGAAAATTACGGCCATAGCCGGGTTTTACTGCAACCTTGTCGCCCAGATCACCCAGACCACTCACTTTATCCAGAAGAATCACTTCCATTTTACTTGCACCTCATTAGGTCTTACTCGTCACCCTTGGGGTTGCGAGCCCGGACTCTCGCCCGAAAATTCAACCAGCCATCGGCATAACCCGCAGCGGATACCGCTGTAAAACTCGCCGGCATGCCAATAACCAACAATACATAAAATCCGATCAACCACCCCTGATTGCCCTTGAACTCCTGTACCAGGCCATGCACCAGGGCCACCCCCTGTAAAAAGAAGGCGGTCATACCCACCAGCGCCAGCTGTACGGAAAATCCCGGCGTGTCCGACAGGCTGCCCGCCACCAACAGCAGGGGCACCAGAACCAGCAACCAGCGCCCCAGACGCAATTGCCGAAGTTCTTCGGCGAAACCGCCCGGATTGTACAGGGCTGCCTGCCAGCTCCTGGCCAGAAACAGGGACAGGGAAAGCTGCAAAAACCAGGCCGCTCCCATGCCACCCGCCATCCAGGGAGCCATATCCGCCACCATGGTCTTGCGGTCGGCCTCACTGACCACCCTGGCATCCATGATCTGGGCGCTGTACTCTTCCAGCAGGCCGGACCAGAACAGAACCACATCATCGAGCAACAGATATTGCAGGCCGATAATCACCGCCCCCAGCACCACCGCCACCTCAATCACCAGCCGCAGGGAACGGGTGATGCGCAACACTTCCCCCAACACCAGCATGGGCAACCACAACAGGGCGCCCACAATCGCCAGGGACAAGGGCTGGCCAAACAACAGCGTCCCCAGAAAGGAAAGCGCCACGACCCCCAACACCACGACCAGCAGTCCTTCCTGTACGCCTTTTCTCAGAACCACCAGGGCAACGACCGCCGAGCTGGCAATTCCCAAGGGCGTAATCAGCAGGGCCAGTACGGTAAACACGGAAGCTACCATGACGGCCTGCATACGGCCTTTCATGATGAAGGCGGCCAGGGCTTTCATCAGGCTTTCTTTGACCTGAAACCGCGGGGTCGCCAGGGCATATGGCGCAAGCCCCGAACCCGCGGATTCAGGTTTAACACAGCACCGGCGGGCAGAGGCTCGTCAGGCTGCAAATTCCACAGAGAGTTTCTCACTCTTTCCTCTTGAACAACAAAACCATACAAGGCTTTGTTGATTTTATATGGAAGTCTATTTGTGAGAATCGGTATAAGGCATCAGGGCCAGGAAACGCGCGCGCTTGATGGCTGTGGCCAACTGGCGCTGATACTTGGCGCTGGTGCCGGTAATGCGGCTGGGCACAATCTTGCCCGACTCGCTCACATACTGCTTCAGCAGGCCAAGATCCTTGTAGTCGATCTCGGTAATGCCTTCCACGGTGAAACGGCAATATTTTCTACGACGCATATAACGTGACATATTCTTAATCCTCTCGGGTATCAGGCTGCAGCTTCGGGAGCCGCGTCTTTCTCTTCGGCCTTGGCCAGCAGAGAGGGTTCGGTCAGGGCGTCATCACGACGGATGGTCAGATGGCGAATCACCGCATCATTGAAACGAAAAGCAGTTTCCAGGTCTTTCAGGGTGCTGCTTTCGCATTCGATGTTCATCAGCACATAATGCGCCTTGTGCAGTTTATTGATGGGGTAGGCAAGCTGACGGCGGCCCCAGTCTTCCAGGCGATGAACCTTGCCGCCATCTTCATTGATGCTGGCAATATAACGCTCGGTCATGGAGGGCACTTGCTCGCTCTGGTCCGGATGAACCATAAAAACGATTTCATAGTGTCGCATTGTAGCTCCTTATGGCTAGTAAACAGCCTCCCGCATATCGCGGTGAGGCAAGGAGGATCGGCCCGAAAGCCGGTCAGGAGCGCGGATTTTAGGAGAACAGCGAGGGGATTTCAAGCTTTTTCAAGTATTTGAACGGCTTCTTGCCGTCAACCAGTAAACCCGGCGGCCAATGATGTCGTCCTCAGCCATTCACGAAGCCAATGGGGCATATCCCTTGTTGGCAAACAGGTATTCCCGGATTTCCTGCGCCGGCATGGGCTTGCCCAGGAAATACCCCTGCACTTCATCACATTCCTGGGAAAGCAACAGCTCATATTGCTCGGCGGTTTCCACGCCCTCCGCCACGACTTCCATTTCGAGATCATGCGCCATGGTGATAATGGCCGAGGTGATGGCGCGGGAACCGGAGCTGCTGTCCAGGTTGCTGACAAAGGATTTGTCGATCTTGAGCCGGTCAAAGTGGAAACGGGTCAAATAGCTCATGGCGCTGTAGCCGGTGCCAAAATCGTCGATAACCAACCCTATACCCATTGCCTGGATCTGCCGCAAAACGGTTTCCGCCAATTGGTCATCGGACAACAGCAGATTCTCCGTAACCTCGAAATCCAGCATTCGGGGATCAAAGCCAGTATCTCCGAGGATTTGCCGGATTCTTTCAATGAGGTCGATGCTGCCCATTTGCCTGGGCGAAAAATTGTAGGAAAGACGCAACACGAAACCAAGCTTTCGCCATTGCTGCAGCTGCGCACAGGCTCTGTGCAACTGCTGGTAGCCCATTTCGGCAATCAGGCCCACCCTTTCCGCCACCTCGATGAACTCATCGGGACTCACATAAAGATTGTTGGTATCCCGCAAGCGCGCCAGGGCTTCCACGCCAATGATTTTCAGGCTGGAGGCCTGTATCAAAGGCTGGTAGAAAACCTCAAACCCTCCTGACTCCAACGCCTGGTGCAACAGGGATTCGATCTCCAGCAGGCGGCTGGCCTTGTCCTGCATACCCGCGGCATAGTAGGCGATCCGTCCCCCGCCTTCTTTTTTGCCGCGATGCATGGCGGTGCCGGCACAGCCGATCAGTAACGCCGGATTGTCGCCATGCGCCGGGTAGATACTCACCCCCAGGGTGAGCGAAATGCGCATCTCCTGACCCATAACCTGCAATGGCCGCGAAAACAGGGTAAACACCAACTCCACCATTTCCTCTATGGGGCGGTCGATCTTCCCCTCTTCCAGGATCAGCAAAAACTCGTCCGCGCCAATATGGCCAATTTCCACCTGCCCCCCGAGAAGCGTGTGCAGTTTGTACGCCACTGCCTGCAGCAACTGGTTGCCGGTATCGATGCCACGCACTTCGTTGATCCGGGAAAAATGATCGATATCGAAATCGATAACCGCTACCTGCATATGGGATTTGGCCGCCCTTTGCAAGGCGCTTTCCAGGTGTTTCACGATCAAATCCTGGTTTGGCAGATCCGTAAGAATATTGTGCGTCTCCCGGTGAGTGACCGCATTCGCCAAGGCATATTCCTTACTCACATCCGTCAACACCATTACACTCGTCTGGGCGCCGCCTTCCGCACCAGGTACAGTGCTCAACGCCATATGTACCTGATATTCCTCGCCCCGTGCATTTTTCAGGGCCAGGATATGATCGAACAGCGGCTGCCTGTGTCGCAGATATTCCCGCAGGGAGAACCTGTGGCCACTGGCATTGTGCGTCAGCCGGAATACTTCGTCCACCGGTCTGCCCTCCGCCTTGCCTGCTTCCACACCGGAAAGTTTTTCCGCCATGGGGTTGCACTTGCGAATACGCCCCTGCTCATCCAGGTGAACAACGGCATCGCCGATTGCCGTCAGCGCTGTTTGCGAGAGTTGCCTTTCCTCGAACAACGCTTGCAGCAGCCTTCTCAGTTGGTGTCCATTTGCAATAAGGAAAAAAAGCACAATACTCAGCAGCATTACCCCAGGCGGATACCAATACTGGAGCCGGGAAAGCAGCAGGTAAGCCACCCCCAGCACAACAAAGGACAACAGGGGAATGCCATAGATATACCCCCAGCCGCGGGGCCGGTACCACAGCACCATCAGCACAACCAACAGCGCATTGAACAGGTATTGCTGATTCAGGGATGCGGGAACAATCAGCTTGTTTTGCAGCAGCGCATTCAGCACATAGGCATTGAATTCCACCCCGGCAACCGGCCGGCCGGAAGCGGAAATCGGCGTTGGAATATTGTCCCCCAAACCGGATGCGGTAGCGCCAACGAGCACATATTTGTTGTGAAACCTGCTCTCCGGCACGGCTCCGCTCACAACATCCACATAGGAAACCACTGCAAGATCCTCACTGGAGGAGGGAAAAGGAACCAGCACCTGATGATGGCGCCGCCATACGCCGGAAACCGTTTTGGTATACACAGGCGTCTGTCCGGATTTGGGAAGAGGCTTTGCGGCTGGCCATCCGCCTCCCACCTGGGCCATGGCCAGGGGCAGCGCCGGCCAACGGGGCCTGTCCAGACCGGCCATGAGGAAGGCGGATCGGGCAATGCCATCGGCGTCCAGCTCCGTATCCACATGCCCCAGGGCGGCAGCCGCCTGATGCAGGGCAAACATGGGCAGGCTTTCTCTGAGTCCGGGTTCGGCGCTGTATTGCTCCAGCACCACGGGCAGCACCACCAAGCCGCTCTCCCGCACTGCGCGCACCAGGCGGATATCGTCGTCCGGATGTTGCAGATCCGGCTCTGCGAAATTGATGTCCATGGCAATGACCGCAGGTTGTCCCTGCATCAGCGCCTGCAGCAAATCCACATGGTAACTGCGGGGAAACGGCCAGCGCCCCAGGCTGGACAGGCTCTTGGGATCAATGGCCACAATGACAACATCCTCCAACACCGGGATGTCCATCTGGCGGATGAAGCCGTCATAGATCAGGTTGTCCAGGTTGGACAGCCAGCCCCGCCAGGTAAAGAGCAACACCAGGCACAGCAAGACGGAACCGATGATCAGCCGCAAGCCCCAATCTGTTCTGCGTCGTTCAGACATTCACAAAGCCGTCAATATGGTTGCAATCACAGGCAGGCCAAAGCGGAACCATCCATCGCCTGTATTTGGAGCCTCCAGCACCAGTACCCCCAAATGTTTTTCCTTCTCCTCATGTCTTGATTGGCGCGATTTCAGGCGCATCAGAGATTATCGGACTCGGTTTACAGGCCCAAACACCTCGCTTGCGCACTCCGCCCGTAGGCGCGCCGAATCAAGTCTCCCCGCGTTGGCGCACGGCTTCAAACAAACTCGCGGCCGCGGCTACTGACACATTCAGGCTTTCCACTACTCCCGCCATGGGGATAGACGCCAGCAGGTCACACTGTTCACGCACAAGACGCCGCATGCCCTTTTCCTCGCTGCCCATCACCATCACCAGCGGCCCCTTCAGATCCACCTGATACAGGGATTGGCCGGCTTCTCCGGCCAGTCCCACCACTCGCAAGCCACAGGCCTGGCGCAATTGCCGCAGGGTGCGCGCCAGATTGGTCACCTGGATGAAAGGCATGGATTCCGCCGCACCGCTTGCCACCTTGCAGGCCACGGGAGTGAGTCCCACGGCCCGGTCTCTGGGCGCAATGACCGCATGTGCGCCCGCTGCATCCGCCGTGCGCAGGCAGGCGCCCAGGTTGTGTGGATCTTGCACGCCATCGAGCGCCAGCAGGAAAGGCGGCTCCCGCAGTTCTTCCAGCAGCCGATCCAGGCAGTCCTCTCCCCTGGCGGCGGGCATGGCGGTTCTGGCCACCACCCCCTGATGCCGGGCGCCGGGCGCCAACTGCTCCAACTCGGCCTTGTCTGTGGCGAATATCTGCACGCCAGATTTGCGTGCTTGCGAAAGCAGTTGCCCCAGACGCCGGTCATTGCGCTTGCTGTCAAACCAGATCCCCTGAATTTGCTCCGCCCCGTGCTTCAGGGCAGCGCGCACGCTGTGAATACCCGCAACATAGCGGGAGTTTTTGCTCATTGCCGCCGCTTTCGCCGTCCGGAGCGGCGCTTCTTCCCAGTCTTTTTCTGGCTTGCCGGTTTTTCACTGCGATCCGCCAGCGCAAGATCGATCTTGCGGTCATCCATATTGACCGCTGCTACCACGACCCGTATGGAATCGCCAAGGCGATAGGTTTTGCCGCTGCGTTCTCCCACCAGCTTGTGGGCGATGGGGTCGAAATGAAAGAAATCATGATCGAGGGAGGTGACATGCACCAACCCCGTGATGTACACGTCCTTGAGCTCCACGAACACGCCAAAGCTGTTGACACTGACGATGAGTCCGTCAAACGGCAGGCCCACCTTGTCCAGCATGAATTCACATTTCAGGGCATCGGCGGAATCCCGGGTGGCCTCGTCCGAGCGGCGTTCGGTCATGGAGCAATGTTCGCCCATGGTGGCGATTTGCGGAAACGAATACTCGAAGGTATCCGCCCGGCCATCGATGAGCAGATGCCGGATGGCCCGGTGCACCAGCAAATCGGGATAGCGGCGAATGGGGGAGGTAAAATGCGTATAGGCGGGAAACGCCAGGCCAAAATGGCCGATATTCTCGGACGAATAGATGGCCTGCATCATGGAGCGCAGCAATACTGTCTGGATCATGTGCGCATCCGGGCGATCCTTGATCTGTTCTATCAGCACTGCATAGTCCTTCGCCGTGGGCTTGTCACCGCCGTTGAGCCGCAAGCCCAGCTGCGCAAGAAACTGATGCAAGTCGTTGAGCTTGTCTTCACTGGGGCGCTCATGCACCCGGTACAGCGCCGGGATCTTCTTGCGCAGCAACAGTCGCGCAGAGGCGACGTTCGCCACCAGCATGCACTCCTCGATGATGCGGTGGGCATCATGCCGCACCGTGGGGACAATGCCGCTCAGCCGGCCGTCGTCGTCAAAGACAAAGCGCGTCTCCACCGTATCGAAATCGATGGCTCCCCGCTCCTTCCTGCCCTCGTGCAAGGCGTGATAGAGACGGTTCAGTTCCTCGAGATGAGGCAGCAAGGCTGCATGTTTCTTGCGCAGCTTCTTGTCGCCGCCGAACAGCATGGACTCCACTTCATCGTAGGTCAGGCGCGCATGAGAGCGCATCACGGCCTGCAGGAAACGCGACCGCAGGATTTTTCCTTCCTTGCTGATGTACAGCTCCGCAGCCATGCACAGGCGGTCGACCTCGGGGTTCAGGGAACACAGGCCATTGGACAGGATTTCCGGCAACATGGGGATCACCCGGTCGGGGAAATAAGTGGAATTTCCGCGTTTGTAGGCTTCCCTGTCCAGGGCTGAATCCACCGGCACATAAGACGAAACATCCGCGATGCATACCAGCAGCTTCCAGCCCTTGCGGGTGCGTTGGCAGTACACGGCGTCGTCGAAATCCCTTGCATCCGCGCCATCGATAGTGACCAGAGGCAGCTTGCGCAGGTCGATACGCCCCTCCTTGGCCGAATCGGGAACCTCTTCTTTCAGCGCCGCGATTTCCTGCTCCACCTCCTCGGGCCAGATCACGGGGATTTCATGCGCGCGAATGGCGACATCCGTCTCCATGCCTGGCGCAAGGTGATCGCCAATGATCTCTATCACCCGTCCAATAGGCTGACGCCATTTGGTGGGTTGTTCGATGATCTCCACCACCACCATCTGGCCTTCCTTCACCCCGTTGAAATGTTCATCCGGGATAATGACGCGGTGCGTCATACGCTTGTTGTCGGGAACCAGAAAACCCACGCCGGCTTCCACATGGATGCGCCCGACCACCTGGGTATGGGCGCGCTCCAGGATTTCCACCACGGAACCTTCCCTGCGCCCGCGCCTGTCCACGCCGGTGACCTGCACCACCACCCGGTCATCATGCCACAGGGGGCGCATCTCCCGCGGGGACATGAACAGATCCTCCCCCCCCTCGTCCGGGCGGAGAAAACCAAAGCCATCGGCATGGGCGATGATCCGTCCGGCAATCAGGTCTTTCTTGTTCACCACGCACAGACCACCGCGGCGATTGCGCACGATCTGCCCGTCACGGAGCATGGCCTTGATTCGGTATGACAATGCTTCCACCTGTTTGGGGTCTTTCAACCCCAGCAGCGGAGCAAGATCTTCGAATTTCAGGGGAATCCCATGGGCTTCCATGGTTTCAAGGATGAATTCCCGGCTGGGAATGGGATTTTCGTATTTGCGCTCTTCCCGGGCGCGATAGGGATCACGTTTTTGTGATTTGTTCTTCTTTCTCGACTTGGCCACAGGCCTGCTTACCTTCAACGTATCTTATTCATCAAAAACACATTATACGCGCTTGCCTTGTTCAATACTATTCACCCGGAGGCTGAGGGCGACATCGTTCGTTGCCGGGTGAATAAAATTATGCCTCAAATCAAGGCCGCGTCAGACAAGCTTGTTTAAAATGAAGATGTACACACAAACCCAAGGAGTAGAAAATATGATCAAGCAAGTGGAAGGCGATATCCTGCTCACCAAGGCGCAGGTGATTGCCCATGGCGTTGCCGCCATGGATCCCATGAACCAGGGGCTGGCCAAATCGTTGCATGAAAAATATCCCGCCATGCACAAGGATTTCCATCACTGGTGCCATCAGCAGCATCCCAAGCCCGGCGCGGCCTGGATGTGGGGAGGCCCTGATGGCCTGCGCATCGTCAACCTGATCACCCAGGGCGGCGGCTATGGGCATGGCGGAAAACCGGAACCGGCCACCATCCCGTACGTCAATCATGCATTGAAAGCCTTGCGCAAAATGGCGGCCAAGGAAAAGTTTACCTCCATCGCCCTGCCTCGCCTGGCTACCGGGGTAGGCGGGCTGAATTGGGCTGACGTGGAACCGCTCATCCATAAGCATCTCGGCGACCTGGATATTCCCGTCTATGTATATGCCGTTTATCGCGCCGGCATACAGGCCCGGGAAGCCTAGGGCCTGTAAAGTGTAACCAGGCCACGGCTTGCTGTCCGCCCTCACACTGATCTTGCCGTCGGGAGACGGCATCTCCTCGATCACCAATGGCTCGTTGATCCAATCGGAAATCCGCCCCTGAACAGCGATCTCAGCGTGACCATCGGACTCCCGAGTGAAACATCCGGCCAGATCGAATATTTTGACCCGAAGCATTTACCCATGGCAAAACTCTGTGGGATCGCTTACTGCTGAAGCAGAGGTTGACAGCCACGGTCGCAACTTGTACAGTGCGCGCCTCAAGTAGAAGGTCAAGGCCTTCACTCTTGCCGAGGTGGTGAAATTGGTAGACACGCTAGCTTCAGGTGCTAGTGGGGGCAACCCCGTGGAGGTTCAAGTCCTCTCCTCGGCACCACTAGACAAGCAAAGGGTTACGTGAAAGCGTGGCCCTTTTTTGTTTCAGACACACAAAACCCGCAGCCTCCTCCTTTCCCGGCGCATGCTTGAGGGGGTTTCTCTGACATGAAGAAAGGACGCCAACCGTGGAATCCCGTTGCGGGAGAACCCTTGGTACTTGAAGGCAATCCGGCTGCCAATAGCCGGTGGCGAGGCGCGCTCCCGGTCGGTCAGACCGGAACCGATATAAAAACGCTTTCCTCCTTCGATTTCCACCCACAGGGCGCCGATCATGCCCTCAAGCCGGCCCTTCCATGTCATCAAACCGCTTTCTCTTGATGGCGTTGGCGCTGCGGCCTGTTTCACATGGGAGATCAGGGCGCCTCAGCACCAGCCCCTCGCCACCGGCAGCAACAGAAGTTCCGGCTCCACGCCCTGCGCGAACAGGGGAAACAACAGCGATGGCCAGAACAGGCGGCTCCTCGTATTTTTCATTGATCACTTCTCCTTGTAGATCGCTTCTGCATTCCATCCGGGAATAGTGTACTGCGCCAGGATAGGCTATGCTATGGATGCACTTTATCCCGGGAGCATTCAATCATGCAGCGATCAACCAGTATTGTCTTGAGCAGCCTGCTCATTTTTTGCGCGCAATCCGGCATGGCGTTGGAGCTGTCGAGTCCGGACATCTCCGATCAGACACGCATGGCGAAGCAGCAGGAATACCAGGGCTTCGGCTGTGATGGCGAAAACATCTCTCCCGCCCTCAGCTGGAAGGATGTTCCCCCTGAAACCAAGAGCTTCGCCCTGACGGTCTATGATCCCGACGCGCCCACCGGCAGCGGCTGGTGGCATTGGGTGGTGTTCAACATTCCTGCGGATACCAGAGCCTTGCCCAAAGACGCCGGCAACCCGGCACGCAAGCTTCTGCCCGCCCAGGTGGTGCAGTCGCGCACGGATTTCGGCACGCCCGGCTACGGAGGCCCCTGTCCGCCCAAAGGGCATGGCACACATCATTACCACTTTACCCTGTATGCCCTGGATGTGGAAAAACTGCCTCACGGCGAGGATGCGCCCGCCGCCCAAATCGGGTTTTTCATCAATCAGCACAAGCTGGCGGAAAGCACCATCACCGGCCTGTACTCGCGCTGAAGCCTCAGGCAGGGTGCGCTTCTCCCGAGAAAAAACGCCGGGAAACACTACGCCCGGCAAAGGCCGTAAGAACAAACGCCAGTAGAACCATCGAGCTTTCCAGGGCATAGATGGTCATCATTTCGATTGCAACCCCGCTGCTGACCACAACATAGGTTTGCACCAGAACCGCCGGCAGGGAAAACAGGATCCCCATCAGCAGCGGGCGATACCCGCCCCCTGCCATTTCAAACAGAAAAACGCTGAAAAACCCGCCGATGAGGGCGGCGAGAAAGGAAATCACCACCAGCACCATGGCTATCATTTGATCCGTCTGTTCAGGATCGAGATCCTGCAGCAGGGGAATCGCCAGCACATTCAGAAAAGCAGAGGCGGAAAAGTACAGCAGTACACCCAAAGACATGAGTACAACTGTGGCGGCAATGGTCCAAAATCCAGATTTCATATATTTCGCTACGACTCGATTTGTGTTCAGGGGAAAGCAGGAGCGCTTTCCACAGCAATTGTTGCCGGCCTTCGGGGCAGGGACTGCGAAGCCGGCGGCGCACGCTTCCGGTTGCCTTCGGCAGAACCGCGACCAAAGCCAGGTGGCGCCATCCTGTCGCCTGTTCTCGAACCTACGCTACAACAAAGGCAATGCAAATACCAGGGCATCCTCCCGGCCGTTGTCTGCGGGATAATAGCCGAAGCGCTGTCCAATTTCATTGAAGCCCTCCGACTCATACAGACGGCGCGCAACTTGGTTCGATACCCTGACCTCCAGGAACAGGGTGTCCGCAGGCTTTTCCCTTGCGCGCTGGATCACCCGCCGCAATACCTGCCTGCCCAGCCCGTTTCCCTGCTGTTGCGGATGCACGCTGAGGTTCAGCAGATGCGCCTCCCCCGCAGCCGCAGACATCACCGAGTAGGCAAGGATTTCTTGCGACGCCTCATAGACCAGGCACTCGTAACCGGTGCGCAGACAATCATGGAAGATTTTTCTGCTCCAGGGATGTGGATAAACTTGTTCTTCAATACGCATGACGGCGGGCAAATCAGCATCCGCCATGGGCCTGTCGCTCAGCAATGCTCAGTCTCCGTGCAGCATTCCATGGAGTTTTTGCAGATCCTGCCAGACCTTGGCTTTTTCCTCCGGGCGCCGCAGCAAGTAGGCCGGATGGTAGGTGACCAACAACGGGATACGGTCTTCTCCGTAAGAATGGATACGGTTACGCAGGCGCCCCACGGCTTCATCCGTATGCAGCAGGTTGTGGGCGGCAACCCCGCCCACCGCCAGCATGACCTTGGGTTTGACCAGGGATAGCTGCCGAACCAGGAAAGGCTGGCATTTTGCAACCTCTTCCGCGGTGGGATTGCGGTTTCCGGGAGGGCGGCATTTCAGGATGTTGGCGATATACACGGCTTCCCGCGCCAAGCCGATGGCATGCAGCATGGCATTGAGCAATTGTCCCGCCCTGCCGACAAAAGGCTCCCCCTGGCGATCTTCTTCCGCACCAGGCGCCTCGCCGACAATCATCAGCTGCGCCGATTCGTTCCCGACGCCAAACACCGTCTGGGTGCGGCTGGCATGCAGCTCGCAGGCGGTGCAGGAGGCCACTTCAGCCCGGAGTGCCGCCCAGGCGGATTGCCGTTCGGTAGCGTCTGCTCCGGGATTTCCCGATTCAGGCGCAGCCGGCGTTGATTCTCCGGCCCCGGCAGCGCCGGAAGACGGGTCAGCCGCCGGCGGCTCCCGCATGACATAGCGGGGAATGCCCATGGCGTCGAGATATTGCTGGCGGCGGCTGGCGTCCACGGCTCAAACGTCTCCACCCTGGGGGTGCTCCCGCTCCACCGGCGTCATCAAACGGTTGGCGGCATTGATATAGGCTTTGGCGGAAGCAATGACAATATCCGTATCCGCCCCCTGGCCATTCACCATTTGCTCATCTTTTTCCAGGCGCACTGTTACCTCCCCCTGGGAATCCGTGCCGCTGGTAATGTTGTTTACCGAATACAGGGTCAGCTTTGCACCGGTATCGAGCACCGATTCGATGGCCTGAAAGGCCGCATCCACGGGCCCCGCGCCGGAAGCGGATACTGCCTGCTCCACACCATCGATGCTGACCACGATATCCGCCGTGGGAATTTCGCCGGTTTCACTGCAAACTTTGAGGGAAACCAGCTTGATGCGCGGATCCCGCAATTCATGCACGGACTCCGACACCACCGCCTGCAAATCTTCATCGAATATCTCGTGTTTCTTGTCCGCCAGATCCTTGAAGCGGGAAAAGGCCGCATTGAGTTTTTCTTCAGAGCTGAACTCGATGCCCAGTTCCTTGAGCCGGGTGCGAAACGCATTGCGGCCGGAATGTTTGCCCAGCACCATGCGGTTGTGCGACCAGCCGACATCCTCGGCGCGCATGATCTCGTAGGTTTCACGATTCTTGAGCACACCATCCTGATGAATGCCGGATTCGTGGGCAAAGGCGTTTGCGCCGACAATGGCTTTGTTTGGTTGCACGGGAAAGCCGGTAATGCTGGACACCAGTTTGGAGCAGGATAAAATCTGGGTGGTATCCAGGTCGACATTGCAGGGAAATACATCCTGGCGGGTGCGCACCGCCATCGCCACCTCTTCCAAAGAAGCATTTCCCGCCCTTTCCCCCAGGCCATTGATGGTGCATTCCACCTGGCGCGCGCCATTGAGCACCGCGGACAGGGAATTGGCCACCGCCAGTCCCAGGTCGTTATGGCAGTGCACGGAAAACACCGCCTTGTCCGCGTTTGGCACGCGCTCCATGAGCGTATGGATGGCTTCGCCAAACTGGTGGGGCAGATTGTAGCCCACAGTATCCGGAATATTGATGGTAGTGGCGCCGGCGTCGATGGCCGCCTCGACGATACGGCACAGAAAATCCATTTCGGAACGCCCGGCATCCTCGGCGGAAAACTCCACGTCATCCGTATATCTGCGGGCGCGCTTCACCGCCCATACCGCCTGCTCCACCACCTGATCGGGCTGCATGCGCAGCTTCTGCTGCATGTGAATGGGAGAGGTTGCGATAAAAGTATGGATGCGTGCGGAATTGGCCGGCTTGAGGGCTTCTCCGGCACGGTCAATATCCTTTTCCAGGGCCCTGGAAAGCCCACAGATAGTGGAATCCCGCACCGATTCCGCCACGCTTTTCACGGCCTCGAAATCACCCTCACTGGCAATGGGAAAACCAGCCTCGATGACATCCACCCGCATCAGCTCCAGCTTCTTGGCGATACGGATCTTTTCTTCCCGCGTCATGGACGCGCCGGGGCTTTGCTCCCCATCGCGCAAGGTTGTATCAAAAATAATCAATTTGTCACTGCTCATCACATAGCTCCATCCCGTTGTATCGGGACTTCCAGGTTTGGTTCGGTATGTTGCGTTGCTTTTGCCCTCGCCAGGGCGGGTGTGATTTGATTGCCCATCAGGGCAGCAGTGGTCCGGCAGGCAGGAGCAAACCCCGGAAGAGAACAACCGGTTCATCAAAGCGGAGATGAAGCAGGGCTTGCCGATTCATGATCATATTTCGAAAAAAGTTTTTTCGACTATAGCGCAGTACCGCCGTTCTGCCAAGCATGTTTGCTGCTCTGGATGTACTGTTCGCATTCCCTGGCATCCATGGGGAATCCAAAATAGAACCCTTGCATATGCTTGCACCCCTGCCGCAGCAGAAACTCCACTTGCGCGCTGGTTTCCACCCCTTCCGCAATAACCCGGATGTCCATTTCCCTGGCCATGCCTATAATCGCGGGAACGATACAGGCAGCGCTCCCCTCCTTTTCCAATTGCCCCACGAAGGAGCGGTCGATTTTCAGGGAATCGACTTCCACATAGCTCAGTTGCCCAAAAGAGGAATAGCCGGTGCCAAAATCATCCATGGCCAGTTTATAGCCGCGCTCGGAAAGCACTTTGAGCAGGGGCACGGTTCGATCCGGGTCTTGCATCAACATGCTTTCAGTGATCTCCAGAACAATCTGTGACGGGTCGACATCGTAGTCGGCAACCGCTTTGTCCAGGACGGTAATCAGGCCTGCTCGCTCGAGCTGGCGCATGGAGAGATTCAGCGCCAGGGCATCTATGGCTACGCCCCGCTGCCGCCAGTCCTGAAGTTGCTGGCATACCTGCTCGATGACCCATTCCCCAATGGGGACAACCAGCCCGGTCTCCTCGGCCAGGCTCATGAATTCATCCGGCATTACCAGCCCCAACTTCGGGTGCTGCCAGCGTAACAGCGCCTCGAACCACATGACCTCACCACCGGGCACATCAACCACAGGCTGAAAATGCAGCTTCAACTGATTCCGGAACACCGCCGAGCGCAACTCGCTTTCCATGCGACTGCGCTTCTCGGCAATTTCATTCATATGCGCATGGTAATATTCGTACCGGTTTCGCCCCTTGTCCTTGGCCTGATACATGGCGATATCGGCATTTCTTACCAAATAATCAATGTTATTCCCATCCAGGGGATACACCGTGATCCCGATACTCACGGACACATAGAATTCCATGGAGTCGATATAAAATGGCTGGGCGATGGCTTCGACCAGCTTGTCCGAAAGCTCACTGGTGGCGCGCAGCAATTGCTTTTCCGTGCCAAAATCCGAAAGCAGCACGATGAATTCATCGCCGCCGGTTCGTGCGACTGTATCCGATTCCCGCACACAGGATTTGAGCCGGCTTGCAACCTCGTTCAGGAGCACATCGCCCCCGGCATGTCCGATGCTGTCGTTTACGTGCTTGAAGCGATCCAGATCGAGAAACAACAGCGCAACATATTGGTTGTTACGCGCTGCATGGGCAATGACCTGCTCCAGACGGTCATGAAAAAGCAGCCGGTTCGGCAATCCGGTCAATACATCATAGTGCGCAAGCTGATAGATGTTTTCCTCGGCATTCCGGCGCTCCAGCTCGCCACTGATGCGATCCGCAAACACATGCAGGATGGTTTGACTCCATTTCGGCAAATGCATGGGCTGCACATCCATGACCGCAATCACGCCGATATTGTTGTTGCTGCTATCTTTCAGACAAGTGCCAAAATAGCTTTCCACCTCCAGCTTGCGGAGCAACTCGTCTTCAGGATACTGTTCCCGCAACCCCTGTTCGACCAGCTCCAGCTTTCCGTGCAAAACATCCTGGCAAGGCGTACCGGCAAGACCGTAAACCATGTCACTCAGAAGCGTTTCCCCGTCCCACAATGCCAATATACGCATGGATTCCTCTGTCTCATCGGCATATACCGCATAAAAGGCGAATTTGCATGCATACGCCTGCGCCAGGTGGCGCATGGTATCCCTGAGCATGTCTTTCTTTCCCTGTGCATATCCAATGGACGACGCAAGCTCATACAGGGCATTCTCCACGCGCTTTCGCTCCGTCATGTCCACGCCAATGGACAGCAGTTCCGGCTTGTCATCGTACCCGGCATCGATATAGGCATTTCTCCAGGCCAGCCAGATATGTTGCCCGCTTCGGGTGACATACTCGCTTTCCAGATGCCTGTGGGCATCCGGATTGGACTGGATTCCGGCAATCAACTGCTCCACATCCACATTTTCCGAATCCTTTTCTTCCATGATCGTACCCAGCACCGGCCGCCCCTCCAACTCCTCCTTGGAATAACCAAACAGCTCCTCGCCAAACCGGTTGATGGAAATGATCTTCCCGTTCCTGTCCCAACGCAAAAAAACGCTGTTCGCTTCCTCTACCAGTTTTCGGTACAGGCGGGCCTTGCGTTGGCTGTCACGCTGAACGGAAAGTATCAACGGATACCATTGCCGCAAACCATTGAGAACCAGCACCATCGCCAGGGCGTAACATAAGGTTTTCAACACGAGGTTGAGTTCCGTAGGCCCCAGCACATACAGATTGGACAGCGCCGGAAAATCGCGCGTCAGGTTGAGCACCAGACCGACATTGGCGGAAAACATGCCAAAAGCTACATTCAGCCAGCTGGTTCTGTATTCCCTGGAAATGGCAGGAGTATTTCTGACAAGCAGCAAGGTGCATACTGTCGCCACGATGACAAGAGAAATATTGGTGATCAGATTGATGCTCATGATGTACTGAAACCCGCCGGACAACCTCCGGGGCATCGCTTCACAAGATTCTCCTCTCAGCAATAAACATATGCCCTCCAGAAACACAAAAATACATGTGTTCTTTCTTCTGTATGGGCGCTTCGAACAATTTGGTTTTTGTCACATCGGCGCAGGCCGGCATCCAAAGTCTTCAAGAATCTAAGGGTTCCGCCCTGCGCCGGAATGACAATGTACAGAGGCGTCCTTATGCCATTAACCCGGCGACCAACAATATCTTCCTCGGTCACCCCGAGCGCATTCATGGCAAGGCGCCGCGCCGCCAGCGCGACATTCCCTGCCAAGGTGCGGCAACCCTGTCTGCGGATGCGCCCGGGGCGGCCGAACATCCGATTTGTCAACAAGCTCGGAATATTCGATGCAAACCCTGCCTTTGTTGCGCTTCCCGGCTTTGACATCCCGCATCGCTCTACCTCCTGCACCCATGCAGTCGTTGCCATTGGAACGCGCATTGGCTGTGAAGCGCATTGCGGCCTGGCTCGCGTCTGACGCCTTGAGGACGACATCGCTAGTTGCCGGGTCAATATTGGAGCCTGTTCACTCGGGAACCAAGAAAAAATCCGACTCCATGGATTCACAGGGAAAGAACCCCCTCAGTGCTGAAAGAATGACCGCGCCGCGCCGGCCAACCCGGATAACGCATACAGTGCGAAAACCAGAAACAGGATCAGCGGGGGTTGCATCAATATGATCGCAAACACCAGAGCGATACCGACCACTGTAAAAAACGGCACCTTTCCCTTCAAATCGATGTGCTTGAAGCTGTTATAACGCACGTTGCTGACCATCAGCAAACCACATAAACCAGTGATCAGGCCGGCAACAACGGCCAGATTTTCCCCCGAAATATCATGGTCTACCGCCACCCAGACGCTTGCAGCCACAATCGCGGCAGCCGACGGACTTGGCAGCCCCTGAAAATAGCGATCATCCGCCACATCCAGTTTGGAATTAAACCGCGCCAGGCGCAAAGCCGCTCCGGCAGTATAGATGAAAGCCGCCAGCCAACCCGGTTTTCCCAGGGTATACAGCGCCCATTCGTACATGACAAGGGCCGGAGCCAGGCCAAAGGCCACCATGTCGGAAAGGCTGTCATATTCCGCGCCAAAAGCCGTCTGGGTATTGGTCATGCGCGCCACCCGGCCATCCAGCCCATCGAGGATCATGGCAATGAAAATCGCCACTGCGGCCTTTTCGAACTGGGCGTTCATGGCCGCCAGCACCGCATAAAAACCCGAGAACAGCGCAGCAGTCGTGAACAGATTGGGCAACAGATATATCCCCCTGCCACGCTTGTGGGAGTGAGCATCCAGCTCTACTACATCTTTTTTCGATTCGTTCATGAAGCTAAGTATAGCCTGATAAATTAAGGAAACCCAAAGCTGTATTACCGCAAATACCGAGGAAGCTCCGATCAGGGTCTGTCAATACGATTCCAACAGACGCTGCCGGGACGGTTTTTCACCCGGCAAGGCGGAAGGAGTGAAGTGTAGTGACACTACAGGAACGAAGATAACGCCACTGGGCGGAAAACCACCCCAGACCCGGGGGCTGCGCCCATTGGATTGGTGCCACTAACCCGGTGGGATTCATGGCGGCTGTGGCCTATACTGGTATGCTTATATTCGCTTGCCATCAACCACCACCGTTCTTGCACCCATGAACCGAATCCTCAGCTATTTTTCCAATCACCCCTGGATCGGGCTGGGAATCATTCTGTTCATCTCCATCATTGCCGGCTCCCAGATCGACAAACTGGAAGTCCGCATCTCCGCTGACGAAATGCTGGTGCAAAACAATGAGGAGCAGGATTTCTACCGCGAGGTGCGCCGCCTGTTTGGTGATGAACAAATCAGTCTGCTCTATTTGCAAGCAGATGATCTTCTTGCCCGGAACAAGCTGGAAGCCTTGAAAACAGCCATCCTGAAGCTGGAAAAGCTCCCCTTCGTCAGCCGGGTGGAAAGCCTGTTTTCCATTCCCTGGGTCAAGACCGTCGATGGCTACCTGGACAAGAAACCCTATCTCGACAAGCTACCGGAAACCCCGGAACAAGCACAAAGCATTCTTGCGGAAGCGCGGAAGAACCCCTTTCTGAGGAATCTGTTGCTTTCCCCCGACAAAGACGTCATGGCCGCAGCCATCGTGCTGAAAAAAACAGATTCACCGGAAGCGGACTGGAATGATGAAACCATTACCAATGCACTGAACGATATTGCAGCGGAACTGGCCCCCTTCTACAGCACAGCATTTTCCGTAGGGTTTCCCCAGGTTCGCACGGAAATTGCCGAACGCATCCGCGCAGAACAGGCCCGGCTGTTCCCCCTGGCAGTGGCTGCGCTGCTGATTGCCCTGTTCTTGCTGTTGCGCCAGCTTATCGACATCCTGCTGCCCGTTCTCACCGCCGGCTTCAGCATCCTCTGGACATTCGGCTTCATGGGAGCCGTCGATATTCCCATCAATGTGGTCACCTCCATCATTCCGATTCTGCTGATCATCGTCGGCTCGACGGAAGATATTCATCTTTTGTCAGAGTTCCGGCATGGACAAAAGGCCGGCCTCGATTCCCAGGCGTCTCTCAAACACATGTCCCGACGCATGGGCAGCATCGTGCTGCTAACTTTTATCACCACCTATCTGGGCTTTCTTTCTGTCGGCCTGAGTCGCATAGAAGTGCTATGGCAGTTCGGTCTGGTCGCCTCCACTGGCCTGGCATTGAATTTTCTGGCCACAATCATTCTCATTCCATCGGTTCTGGCCCTGGCGGGCAAGTGGCAACTGGATGGAAAATCCAGGATATACAGCAACAGGAGCCGCCTATTGGCAAAACGCTATTGGGACTGGCTATGGCGGCACCGGCGCGCCGTCATCGGCTTCTTTGTCGCTTGTACGCTGATCGCCATCATTGGCATACCCCGTATTCATATCAACCACAATGCCATCGACAGCCTGGGAGCCGATTCCGAGGTGCGCCAGAAAATCGAATTGATCAACCAAAACCTCGCTGGCCTGGAGTCCCTCTCCATCATTGTGGATTCCGGCATCGAAGATACTTTTCTCAAGGTTCGCTACCTGGAAGAACTGGAAGCAATACAAAAACACATCCACAAGAAAGGCTGGTCAGAATCCAGCACTTCGTTTGCCGACTATCTTTCTCTGCTCAACGCCGCATTTCAGGAACTGGATGATCCTGTAATGCCGGAATCGGATGATATTGTCACGGAGTTGATGATCTTTCTCGATCACAAGGACGTGAAAGCCTATATTTCGCAAGACTTCAGCCGCGCCCGAATCCTGGTGCGCCACAGTATCGAGTCCAGCGAACAACTGCAGCTTGTCATCTCCGAATTACAGCAATTCATCGATCAGAATCTCGATACCGGGCTCCGCGCCAGAATCACCGGAGATTCGGTGCTGACACTATCGGCCACCAACGCCATGATCAGTGGCCAGCTGCAATCCATCGCCATCCTGCTGGTGATCATCGTATTGATCATCGGATTGCTGTTTACCGAGCTGAAAGTCGGCCTGCTGGCGGCCTTGCCGAACTTCTTTCCCGTTATCACCATGTTCGGCTTCATGGGCTATATGCAAATCCCCCTGAACATCGGCACCACCATGGCCGCCGCAATCGCCATCGGCATCGCAGTGGATGACACCCTGCATTTCATGTTGCGTTACAACCGCGAGCTAAAAGCCAGAAAAAGTCACGACAGCGCCATGGAACACACCATCTATGGCGAGGCACTTCCCGTGGTCTCCACTTCCGTTGCTTTGATTGCCGGATTTCTGGTTTTCACCCAGGCCAGCTTTGAACCCATCATCCAGTTTGGCATACTCGGCGCCCTGGTGATCGCCACGGCCCTGATCGCGGATTTCATCATTACGCCCCTGGCCGTGTCTTCCCTGCGCCTGGTCACCATCTGGGACGTGCTTTCCCTGCGCCTGCGAAAAAAGGTGCTGGAAAAAAGCCCGTTGTTCAGGGGACTCAAGCCCTGGCAAATCCGCCAGTTCATTCTGTCTGGAAGAATGGTGGAATACTCCAGAGGGGACTTCGTATTTCGCCGCGGCGAGGTGAGCACGGAGCTGTATGTTCTACTCACGGGAAAGGTGGACATTTGCCTTCCGGGGCAGGAGGGCAGTTGCAATCGGCTGGAACAATTTCATCCGGGAGATGTTTTCGGGGATGTCGCCCTGTTCGCCAACATTCCCAGAAAAACCGACGCCATGGTGGTCGAGCACAGCACGGTGCTGGTGCTCACCAGAGAAGGCATAGAACGCACCATGCGCCACAGGCCTCTCATCTCGGCCCGGATTTTTTCCAATCTCACTGCCGATCTGAGCCGGCGCATGATCAAATTGATCAGCAAGCAGCAACTCAAGGCCAAATCCGGCAACAGCGACAAAGGAGGAAACCCATGAACAAGACGATCCGCTATCTTGCGCTGCTCATGATCCTGATCCTCCCTGTCAGGACTCTTGCCACTGAGGATATCAGGCCCTATTTCAGCGCTCCGTACACGGGAGAAAAGGTGCAGCAATACAGCATCACCCTCCCTCTTTCCCGTCACGAAAAAGCCACCTTCCACATTCCCAAAGACTGCGGAAAACTCAACAGCCATCTTCTGGAAGGCAGCGGGCGCTGGGGCACCCGCATCGAAAGGCGTTTATGGATAAAAGCAGATGACGACTGCCGCTATCTGAATTTTTTGCGGCAATACCCCAGAAATGCGGAACGGGATTTCGTCAGCACCTATGACTTTTACAATGCAAGAATCAGCGACCTGCCCCTGCGCCCCGGCTGTGACCTGGATCTGCTGTTGCGCAACCCCTCTGCATGTCCTCCTTCCCTGCCGGGAATGCCCAATTTCTCCATGTTCATGAACAACATGCCCTCGCACCAGGAACAACCCAGGGAGCTGCAAGACTGCCGCTTTGAAAACGGCGTGTTTCGCGGCTACATCTACCACACGGGCATGGGGCTGCAATGCAGAAAAGACCCGAAGGCGCCGGGCTACCGCATTCTGTCCGTGGATTTCGCCAACGTAAATGGCGATCAATGCCAGGACGCGGTTCTGCGCATGGTGCCCATCGGGCGGGGAGGACGCCCTTCCCTGCTGATCCTGCCCCTGACCCGTTGCAGTGAAACCGAAAAGTTTTCCCTGCCTTCGGACAGCAACTATCCCAGGTTCGGCCCCTATTGATCCAGCAACAAAAAAGCCGGCGGATTCCGCCGGCTTTTCCACAACCCTGGTGTTGCTCAGTTCTTGCTCTTGTCCACGATCTTCTTGATCCAGGGCATCATGGCGCGCAGGTTCTCCCCCACTTCTTCAATAGGATGGGCGGCATTCAGGCGGCGATAGGCCGTCATGGACGGATAATTGGTAGCACCCTCCAGGATAAACTGCTTGGCATACTCACCCGTCTGAATATTGTGCAGCGCTTCCCGCATCGCCTTGCGGCTTTCCTCATTGATAACCTTGGGGCCGGTAACATATTCACCATATTCCGCATTGTTGGAAATGGAGTAGTTCATGTTTGCAATGCCGCCTTCATACATCAAATCCACAATCAGTTTGAGCTCATGCAGGCATTCGAAATACGCCATCTCCGGCGCATATCCCGCATCCACCAGGGTTTCAAAACCGGCCTTGACCAGCTCTACGGCACCGCCACAGAGCACTGCCTGCTCACCAAACAGATCCGTCTCTGTTTCGTCCTTGAAGGTGGTCTCGATAATGCCGGTGCGACCGCCACCAATGGCGGAAGCATAGGAAAGAGCAACCGCCTTGGCAACCCCGGTAGCGTCCTGATAGACGGCCACCAGATCAGGAATGCCGCCGCCCTTCTGGAATTCGCTGCGCACCGTATGGCCCGGCGCCTTGGGCGCGATCATGATTACATCCAGGTCTTCCCGGGGAACGATCTGGTTGTAGTGCACGGCGAAACCATGGGCAAACGCCAGTGCTGCGCCTTCCTTGATATTCGGTTCGATGATGTCCCTGTACAGAGCGGCCTGATGCTCGTCAGGGGCCAGCACCATCACCAGGTCCGCGCCCTTCACCGCTTCATCGATGGCCTTTACCTTCAGGCCGGCCTTCTCCGCCTTCACCGCGGAAGCAGAACCGGGGCGCAAGCCAACGACCACATCCACCCCCGAGTCCTTCAGGTTGTTGGCATGGGCATGCCCCTGGGAGCCGTAGCCGATGATGGTTACTTTCATGTTCTGGATCAGTGAAATATCACAATCCTTGTCATAGCAAATATTGATACTCATGTAATTACCTGTAAATCAATCGTTAGAATTTGGCTGCCCGGCGCCTTCTTCATCATGCCAGGCAGAAGCTGTTTATAGGCCCAGCCCTTTCACGCCCCTGGATATTCCAAGCGGGCCGGAGCGCACCACTTCCATGATCAGGTCTTCATTGACCGCCTTGAGAAAAGCATCCAGCTTGTCGCCGGCGCCGGTCAGTTCGATGGTGTAGCTACAGTCTGTGACGTCGATGATATTGGCGCGAAAAATATCCGCCATGCGCTTCATTTCCTCGCGGTTGCTCTTCTCGGCCCTGACCTTCACCATCATCAGCTCCCGTTCGATATGCGGGCCATCCGACAGATCCAGCAACTTCACCACATCCACCAGCTTGTTCAGCTGCTTGATGATTTGCTCGATGATCATCTCGTCGCCATAGGTGACCAGGGTCATGCGCGACAGGGTGGCGTCTTCCGTAGGGGCCACGGTCAGGGACTCGATGTTGTAGCCGCGGGCGGCGAACAGCCCGGAAACCCGGGCCAGGGCGCCGGATTCGTTTTCTATCAGTACGGAAATAATATGTCTCATCAGGCCAGCTCCCGTTCTGCGGAAAGATGCGGGGACATGTGCATTTCATGATGCCCCTTGCCCGCTTCGATCATGGGATAAACATTCTCTTCCGGATCGATGATCACGTTCATGAACACCAGGCGGTCTTTCAGGCTGAAGGCTTCCTTGTACGCCGCTTCCAGATCACCCGGGCTCTCTATGGTCATGCCCACATGGCCATAAGTCTCCGCCAGTCTGGCGAAGTCCGGCAAGGCATCTACATAAGAATGGGAGTAACGCTTGTCATAGAAAAACTCCTGCCACTGACGCACCATGCCCATATAACCGTTGTTCAGCAGAACGATCTTGATCGGCAGATCGTACTGGGAACAGGTGGCCAGTTCCTGTATGCACATCTGGATGCTGGCTTCACCGGTCACACAGGCGACGGATGCCTTGGGAAACGCCTGCTGTACGCCCATGGCGGCGGGCAGACCGAACCCCATGGTGCCCAGGCCGCCGGAATTGATCCAGCGACGCGGCTTTTCGAAAGGATAGAACTGGGCCGCGAACATCTGGTGCTGACCCACATCCGACGTCAGGTAGAAATTCCTGCGCCTGGTAACCTTGTGCAAGGTTTCGATGGCGTACTGGGGCTTGATCACCTTGTCCGAGTTTGCATAGTTCAGGCAATCCACGCTGCGCCAGGCGTTGATGCGCCCCCACCATTCCTTGAGCGCCGCCGCATCGGGCGCTGTCTTGCGCTCCTGCAGAAACTTGAGCATGTCCTTGAGCACGGGCTTGACCTGGCCCACGATAGGCACATCCACCCGCACATTCTTGGAAATGGACGCCGGATCCACATCCACATGCACGATCTTTGCATTGGGGCAGAACTGCGCCAACTTGCCGGTCACCCGGTCATCAAAGCGTGCGCCTATGGCGATGATGAGATCCGCCTCGTGCATGGCCATGTTCGCTTCATAGGTGCCATGCATGCCCAGCATGCCCAGAAAATGCTTGTCGGAGGCAGCCACGGAACCCAGTCCCATGAGCGTATTGGTCACCGGGAAGTTGGTGTGCTTGATCAGCTTGCGCAATTCATCAGAGGCGTCACCGAGCACCACGCCGCCGCCGGTATAGATAACCGGGCGCTGCGCCTTGACCATCAGATCCACCGCCTTGCGCACCTGGCGGACATTGCCCTTTTCCACGGGCTTGTAGGAGCGCATGCTGACCTTTTTCGGATACGCATAAGGCACACGAACGCTCGGATCGGTTACGTCCTTGGGAATGTCCACCAGCACCGGACCGGGACGGCCGGTTTTGGCGATATAGAACGCCTTGGCCATGGTTTCGGCAATGTCCTCCACCCGCTTGACCAGAAAGTTGTGTTTGACGCAGGGACGGGTGATGCCGGTGATGTCCACTTCCTGGAAAGCATCACTGCCGATGAAAGGCACGGGCACCTGGCCGGTGATGACCACCATGGGAATGGAGTCCATATACGCCGTGGCGATGCCGGTGACGGCGTTGGTGGCCCCGGGGCCGGAAGTAACCAGCGCCACACCTACATTTCCGGTGGCCCGGGCATAACCGTCGGCCGCATGGGTCGCCGCCTGTTCGTGGCGCACCAGAATATGCTGCACTGCTTTCTGCTGAAAGATTGCATCATAGATATGTAACACAGCGCCGCCAGGATAACCCCAGACGAACTCAACACCTTCATCTTTCAGTGCCTGGACGACAATTTCCGCGCCAGTCAATTCCACCGCCATAACCTCCAAAATTCACGCAAAATCAGGCCCTTGCCCAACCCAAATGGCGCTTACCCAAGCAAGAAAACCACGCTCATCCCGGCGCAGGCCGGGATCCAGGACGGCGACTTATTTCCCGAGTCCCTGGATTCCGGCCTGCGCCGGAATGACGAATAACGGGGCCTTCGACAGTAAGCCAATTCCCATTGCTTGCCCAACCCTTTTGGGACGAAACAAAGAGCAAAAACCAAACATTGTAAAATACTGATATTCCTCCTGCAGGTCAATGAAAAACTGCGCTACAAAAAAAACCCGCACTGAATTCACAGTGCGGGCCAGCTGGGGGGCTGAAAAAACTTAGAGATGACAGCTTGATCAGAGGCTTCCTCGGGCCTGAATAAGTCCCGGGATACGTCAAAGCTTGTTCTTGTGGCAAAGCGTACAGGTTACCGGCTCGCCTTTGGCTACGAAAACCGTCTTTTCACCGTCATCATCCTTGTCGAGGACACGATCCACCGCAGCCCGTGACAGTACGCTGCCCTCGCCATTCTGCCCATGGCAGGCTCTGCAGGCATCCTTATCACGCTCGGCCAGTTGCTCGTGCCCACCGGCAGAGAACCGGGTATTGCCGACGGGGTGCATACCGTGCGGCCCGTCCAGGGTATTTCCCAGATCCCCCGTATGGCACACGGAGCATTCGGTGATGGTTCCCGCATGCCCCTGCAGGTCAATCGCCGCCTTGTTGTCGTTGGAGAAGGGGTTCTTGTTCGGCCAGATGGCATGGGTGCTGCCATGGCAGCTGCTGCAAGCCAACTCGCCATGCCCCTTGTCATCATTTGCGCCGCTGAGGCGATACAGCGCTTCATCCGAGGCAAACCGTGAGTTGGGAAAATCGAGCAGCGCCAGATTGGCGCCGCCGCCATTGGCAATATGATCCGACAGCCTGTAGGTCATGCGCAACCGCAACCCATCGGGATTGCCCTTGCTGTCCACGGCGTTTACCAGCACATCCTGCAAACGACCATCGCGTTTCAGCTTTGCAACCTGCATCACATCACCAATGTGACAGGACTGGCACTTGGGCTCGGAAGCCCAGGGAACGCGCTTGGCCATATTCGCGCCTGCCGGGAAAGGCATGCTGGCAAAGTTTTCGGAAAAATCATCACCCACCTGGGTCATCTGGCCATGGCAGTCCTGACACACGACTCCGGCGCCGCCCATGGCGCCGCGCAAGCATTTGCTGCGCTTGCCGGGATGGCAGGCATAGCAGGTTGCCCCCAGCAGGGCTTCCACATCCAGACTCCCGCGTTGGTCGGGCGGCGGCATCACCGGGAACAGATCGCCATACAGCGCCGGGTCGGCATTCGGCAGATTCCCGTGAACGCTGTGCATGGCGCGGGACATGCTGATATGCTGCGTTTGCTTCTTGCCATTGTCATCATTGGGGCCAAGATGGGCCAGATCCAGTGCTGCGGAATAATGGCAGTTGGCGCAAACCACATTCGGGGTACTGCCATCCGCATTGGTGCCGTCATCATTCAGGGGCGCGAGATTGGTGCCGTTCTTGTAATCATGCAGGCGCATGATATTAATCTTGGCGGCATTGATCACCTGCTGTTCCGGCGTATCGCCCAGCACCATGCTGGCGTCGGTGAGAAAATCCACACTGGAGTATTTGAAGTTGGCAATATCATCACATACCAGGGTATTGGTCTGATCATAGTCACAAACGCTTTGCGAGGCGTGACAAATGGCGCAATCCGCCTCTGATGCAACCGGCGTCACCACATCGATGGAAGCCAGCACCCTGCCACTGCCGTCTTTTGCTTCCACCCGCATCAGCGGATAGGCATTGGTGCGCCCCTCATCGTCGATATAACCGGTAGGAATGCCTTCTGCGGCAAATCGCTGGAAATCCCTGACGGTATAGCCAAAAGGAAAATTGACGAAGAACGGGTAGTCTTCCACGAAACCATGGAAAGGCTTGGCCTGGTTCACCGCATAGGGCGCACCCTTGCCTGGCATTTCCGCCTGCTCTGCGATCAGGTTTCCGGGATTCCGCAGATAGAACTCCTCCACATTGGGCGCAGGCAGGCCCAGATCCGGCTCAAATGGAAAGGCGGCCAGAACGCCCGGCGGATACAGCTTCTCATAGGCAAGAAAACCAATGGCCAGACCAGTGGGGCCACTGGCGATATCCCAGAAATTGGACTTGAAAATGCCCTTGGGCAAATCGTTCTGATTGGTGCTGGTCACCGAATCCGTGGCGATAGGCGGAAGATGCGGTTGGTTTGCATCGACAATATTGGAAGGCACCGCCCTGTAGGTAAGATGAATTCCATCTTTCGGCTCCAACAATTCTGGCTCCTGACCTTTCCTCAACACCTGCGCATTCAGCACATTGTAGGGCGGCAGGATGCTGAACATGCGGAAGTCCTGGTCGGCGCAGTGCATGCCCAGATCATTTGCCGCAAGC
Organism: Sedimenticola sp.; assembly: GCA_027068795.1. Classification (GTDB taxonomy): domain Bacteria; phylum Pseudomonadota; class Gammaproteobacteria; order Chromatiales; family Chromatiaceae; genus Thiolapillus. The sequence continues at coordinate 39,343 of JAMOMB010000077.1, forward strand.
ACGGTGTAGCTTCCTGTTACGGGAGGCGGCGGATTGCTTCCCCCGGCATCACAGTTCCGGGGCGCTTTTTCCACATCTTCTTCATCGAAAGAGCCGTCCGCCAACTGGGCGCGCACCCGGCAAGGAACCACACCTTCGAGGGTTACCTTGATCTTCCATTTTCCGGATTCGATGCTTGCCTCACCCAGCTTCTGGCCGGAGGCCACGGACAGCAGGGTGACCTTTTGCCCGCTCTCGCCCTTTCCTTCCGCCTTGAGCTGGGATTTATCCTCTTTCCACTTGGCTTCTTTGATGCTTACAAAAGAGGAGGATGGCGGATCGTCGCCTCCCAGGTCACAATTCCGGGGCGCGTTCTTCACTTCTTCCTCATCATAAGCGCCGGGCGATTCAGCACGCACACGACAAGGCACCACATCCTTGAGCGTTACCTTGATTTTCCATTTTCCGGATTTGATTGTTGCTTCTCCCAGAACCTGGCCGGAGGCCACGGACAGGAGCATGACCTTTTGCCCGCTAATGCCTTTTCCTTCCACCTTGAGCTGGGACTTGTCTTCTTTCCACTCGGCCTCCTTTATGCTCAAGGCGTATTCGTCATCATCATCACTATGGCTGTATGGCGTCGCAGCAAGAGAAGCGGCCTCTGCCAATACAGATCCCGGCATCACCAGCCCCAATAATAAAATTACCAGGTAAAATGCTCGACGGTGCGGTAGAAGTTTCATGGGAAAGTTTCTCCTGATTCGCTAATCCCCTGCGACAAGTATGTACTAGCCACCTGACGTCAAGCTGAAGCAGCCGCGGGTTTTGCAAAAAAATCTCCCCTACAGTCCATTGGCGTGAATCCGGATATTTCATCCAGGAATCCGACGATTGTGCTGGAATGGTCGTTCAGAGGCGGATTTCCGAATAGCCCAAACTATTGATGATTGAGGAAATATCGTCTCCGGGCGGCCAGATCAGTGCGAGGGCGGATGCGAGCCGGGGGATGCCTACTAACTATATTTCCCGGTGGCCGGGTGAAATTTCCGGGTTAGAATACGTCCACCGTCACATCACCCTGACAACACCCCCCCTGGGAGAACACCGTCATGCGCATACTGCACACCATGCTGCGGGTTGGAGACCTGCAAAAATCCATTGATTTTTATACAAATATCCTGGGCATGCAGCTAATCCGCCAACAGGATTACCCGGATGGCAACTTTACCCTGGCCTTTTTGGGCTATGGCGACGAACGCCGGAATACGGTTCTGGAACTTACCTACAACTGGGGGGTAAGCCAGTATGACCTGGGCAACGGTTTCGGCCATATCGCCATCGCCGTGGACGATGTATATGCAGCCACCGAAAAAGCCCGTGCCCAGGGGGCAAAAATACTGCGCGATGCAGGACCGATGAATGCCGGCACCACCATCATCGCCTTCCTCGAAGACCCCGATGGCTACCAGATCGAATTGCTGAACGACCGCTGGACAGAAGAATAACGGGAAAGCGTTCAGGAATAGTAAACATACTGTTCCAACTGCTCGATCACCATCTGCTGTCCGGCAATGATATCTTTAACGATATCGCCAATGGACACCAACCCCACCAACTGATCGCCCTCCACCACGGGCAAATGGCGGGTGCGCGCCTGGGTCATCAGCATCATACAATCATCGACTGGCGTATCCGGACCCACGACCACCAGTTTCTGGCTCACGACATCACCCACCGCCGTGGTTTCCGAACGCCTTCCCGTCAGTACCACCTTACAAATATAGTCCCGCTCCGAAAACAGGCCTGTAGTCTTACCCTCCTTCTGTATCACTACCGCACCGATGCCCTCATCCGCCAGCATCTGGATTGCCTCCAGCACGGCCTGACCGGCATCGATGGTAAAAACCTTGCGCCCTTTTTGGTCAAGAATCTCTTTTACCGTCTTCATGGCATACGCTCCTTTCCCCTTCATGGATCACAGGGGATATGCATAAAGCATAGTACGCTCCTTGGATATTGCTGGCATTTCAAGACCTTCAGCTCCGGGCGACATCTGCCCGCGCAAGGATCGCAGCATAGTGATACGGGCCTACATCAACTACTTCTTTGTGCCGGAATCCGGCGGGCTCCACTACGGATCGTACATCCTCCGGATCCATGCGCAGCTCGGTATCCGGCCCGCGGGGCTGGCCCAGCACCATGGTTTCTTCCCGGGGAAGAGGATACCAATTAATCACCGCAAAGCGCCCTTCCGGCTTCAAGACCTCATGCACCACACTGGACAGGGCCGTTTTTTCCGGTACGCCATGGAAAGCATTGGCAATAAAAACGAAATCCACTGGCGCATCAATCTGTACCGGCAGTTCCCGCGCATCACCAAGAATCGCATGGAAATTCGGGTGCCGGGCGCAAGCCTGCCTCGCCTCATCAAGTAATTTGGCATCCAGATCCACCGCCCACACCTGGCCCGATTGCACCAGGGAACAAAGAGGAAGGGTAAAATGCCCGTCGCCACAACACAGATCTACCACATCCATCCCCGCCTTGATGCCAATGGCGCTGAGTACCGCATCCGGATCAGGCCAGAGCACATGCCACCAGTCCTTGTCCGGCATGACAGTAGCGGGGAAAAACTTTTCATCATTCATAACCTGCCCCTCCTCATTGACAGCCTGCCGGCCATCAGTGATTATCTCAACGAGTCACCGCACATATGAGCAAACACACATATGAGTATTAACACATATGAATATGATGAAGTCAAGGAGCTGAGCCGCCTGTTCAAACTGCTTGCAGAACCAAACCGGCTGAATATTCTCTGCAATCTGGGCATGGAATGCCGCCCTGTTTCCGACATCATTTCCGCTACCGGCCTCTCACAGACAAACGTATCCTTCCATTTGCGCACACTGCGGGAAGCCGGGCTGGTACGCCCGGAACGGCGGGGTTCATTTGTCTATTACTGCTTGCCGGATGTAAAGCTGCTGTCGCTGCTTGAACAAACAAAGGAATGGATCAAGCTTCGCCGGGAAGCATGAGCCTCTGGACATACCTTCATTGCATCCATTGGTTCGTTTGCACAAACACAGGGAAGACGTTGGCAAGCCGCATGGGAACGGATACGCAAATAGTACCCCGCAAAGAATGAAGATGGGGCCAACCGCCCCCTAGTCGCTTTGTGCATGCCACACCCTTTGAAATCAAGGGCAACAGTTACAGAGGAAACAACAGAGGAAAATTATAGCCATCCAGAATATCTCAGCCAGTCACCATAATTTTTGCGAGACTGAAGCCAGAATCGCAA
>JAMOMB010000078.1 GCA_027068795.1 Sedimenticola sp.
GCTTTAGAATGACTAAAGCGGCGTGGCTCCGCCTTGCCGCGAACCAGCAGGCGACGACTGAACATGATATCTATTGATGCCAGGTTAATATTTTTCCATGAGCCGCCCTGGGGTGGCGGATTGATCAGATGCTTCTTAGATAGTTAAGAACATCCGTCATCGGCCCGCTATAGACGATGCGATCTTTCTTCTGTGAGATTTGGTAGTCATACATGGGGTCGTAGTACTCGGTCAGTAACTGTGATATCCATTCCTCATGTGCTTCAGGGTTGCCGGTTTGCTTCAGATGATTGATGGCATATTGCAGTCTGGAAGCCATTTTCTTGTAGCGCACACCGCCCAGGCGTTTTTTGATGCGCTGCAGGCTGTTACTGGCGCGATCCGCCCATTTCTTGAAACCTTCTTCCGCGCCAAATTGGGTTTGGTATTCTGCAAGGGCGCTGGTTACATATTCCTGGATGGAGTTGTCTATCCGCTCCTGCAATGGTGTTTCCAGGATAACCAGGGGACTGTGAGACATCTTTTCGTATAACAGCGGGGGAAGGTGGCGTGAACCGATGGCTTTGCTCTCATCTTCAAATACAAGCCTGCGGTGTCGTGCCGCCCGGTGCCTGATCAGCTCGACGGAAAGGTTGTTCTCGAAGTCAATTTGGGAGGGTTGGGGCGTTACATGGCTGCCGAAAGCGGATCCACGGTGCCAGGCCAGAGCTTCCAGGTCGATGCTGTTTTGTAGCTGCTGGATGACGACAGTCTTTCCGGCGCCGGTTCTGCCGCCGAGGACAATGGGCTGGATTTCCGCAAAGGACGCATTGATTTCTTCCAGGAGAAAATTCCGTAGCGCCTTGTATCCCCCCTTGATCCGGGGATAGACAATGCCGGTTGCTTCATGAATCCATTCCTGGGCGATTTTCGAGCGCATGCCGCCGCGAAAACAGTACAGGGCGCCTTCCGGATGTTGTTGAACAAAGGTCTGCCATTGCGCTGTGCGGTTGGCTTTCGGTTGGCCATCAATCAGTTTCCTGCCGAGCGCAATTGCGGCTGACTGGCCCTGCTCCTTGTAACACAGGCCAATCAGATGCCGTTCTTCATCGTTGAGCAGGGGCATGTTGGTGGCGCCAGGAAAAGCGCCCGCCCGGTATTCTATGGGGGCGCGAACATCCAGTAGTGGAGCGCCCTCGAGAAAGAGTGTGCGGAAGTCGCTGATTTCCGGGAGTTCCACCTTCAGTCCACCTGGATGAAAATGTCGTCATCGCTGTTTCTTGCATGTAGCTCTCCGATAGGCGCGAGAGCAAAGCCGGCTTTTCCGGTGATTTCCAGAAACAGCTGTTCAGCATCGGGAGAAACCGCCACCAACAGCCCGCCGGAAGTCTGAGGGTCGCAAAGCACCTGTTGGCGTTTTTCCGCCAGGGGGGAAATATGCTCGCCATAGCTGTCGAAGTTACGTTGCGCGCCGCCAGGTGAACAGCCCATGGCCAGATATTCCTCTACCTGGGGAAGCAGGGGAATCTGTTCATAGTGAATGCTGGCTGACAGATTGCTGCCTTGGCAGATTTCGAGCAAATGACCCAACAGACCAAAGCCAGTGACATCAGTCATGGCGGTAACGCCGGGAATGGTGGCGATTTCCGCACCGATCCGGTTCAGTTGGCACATGGTATCCACCGCGATGCTGCTGTGCTCCGGAGCCAGTTTCTTTTGTTTTTGCGCGGTGGTGAGAATGCCGATTCCCAGGGGCTTGGTCAGAAACAGCTTGCAGCCTGCCGTTGCCTGGTCGTTGCGCTTGAGCTGTTTGTTGGCCACAATGCCGGTCACCGCCAGGCCAAAGATGGGTTCCGGCGCGTCGATGGAATGTCCGCCAGCCAGAGGGATTCCGGCATCCTTGCAGGTCTGCCGGCCGCCATCGACGACTTGCTGACCGGTTTCGGCGCTGAGTTTGTCTATGGGCCAGCCGAAGATGGCGATGGCCATCAGGGGGGTTCCCCCCATGGCGTAGATATCGCTGATAGCATTGGTGGCGGCGATGCGGCCGAATTCAAATGGATCGTCTACGATGGGCATGAAAAAATCCGTGGTGGAGACTACGGAGCGCCCATCCCCCAGATCATAGACCGCGGCGTCATCCCGGCTCTGGTTGCCTACCAGCAGATGCGGGTCGGGTAACATGGAAACGCTTCCCTGCAATATTTCATCGAGCAGGCGGGGGGATATTTTGCAGCCACAACCGGAACCGTGGCTGTATTCTGTAAGTTTGATATCAGACATTGTTTTGATAAAAGCCGAGCCAGCTATCCAATAACCATGGAAGCCGCGTAATATAACACTATTGACAATACTGGTAGAAAGAAGCTGGTGGATTTCAAACGACGATTTGGCGGTATTTCTCGCCTGTATGGCGACGAGGCGCTGGAGCTGTTTTCCCGAACCCATGTATGTGTGGTCGGCATTGGCGGTGTTGGCTCATGGAGCGTTGAGTGTCTGGCGCGCAGCGCCATTGGCAAGCTGACGCTGGTGGATATGGATCATGTGGCTGAATCCAATATCAATCGCCAGTTGCCCGCCCTGAGCGATACCCTGGGAAGAGCAAAAATCGAAGTAATGGCGGCGCGTGTTGCCCAAATCAATCCCGATGCCAAGATTGGCTTGCTGGATGAATTTGTCACCGTGGAAAATGTTGCGGACAATATTTCGGATGATTTCGATTTTGTTATCGATTGTATTGATAATTTCCGCGTCAAATCCGCGTTGATCGCTCATTGCCGGCACAAGCGCATTCCGATTGTCACTGTTGGTGGCGCGGGAGGCCAGCTCGACCCTACCAGAATCCGTCATACGGATCTTTCCCGCACGGTGCAGGATCCGTTGCTGGCGAAAACCCGCCGCCAATTGCGCCGGAATTACCGGTTTCCGCGTAATCCCAAGCGCAGCTTTGGCGTTCCCGCGGTTTGGTCTGACGAGCCGTTGAGGCAGGCGGTCGGGGCCTGTGCAGGATCGCCGGGCAGCAGCCTCAACTGTGGCGGCCTGGGTTCCTGTGCTGCGGTAACGGCGGGATTTGGCATGGCTGCCGCCGCCCGGGTGCTGGAAAAGCTCGTGGAAGACAAGGGTTTCCGGCCCTAGGTCTGTTTCCGGTATCGGGGTATCATTGTGGCTGCTGAATTTGTATCTACCGAGGCACTGAAATGCTCAAGTTGCGCGGCGCGCCGGCGTTTTCCGATTTTCGTCTGGAAAAACTCAATACCCGATTGACCGAAAATCTGGGCAAGCCAGTTTCCGTGTATGCGGAATTCGTTCATCTCGTTGAATTATCAGAGGAACTTTCTGCGCCCCAGCAGAATGTCCTGGATCAGATACTGCGTTATGGCCCGGCCCTGGCAAGCCACAAGCCAGAGGGTTCCCTGGTTCTGGTGGCGCCCCGGCCGGGCACCATCTCGCCCTGGTCATCCAAGGCCACGGATATTGCCCATGTTTGCGGCCTGCAGGCTGTAGAGCGTATCGAGCGTGGCGTGGCATATTACCTGGCGGGGGATCTGGCTGACGCTGACCTGGGAAAAGCCGGGGATTTGCTGCGTGACCGGATGACGGAATCCGTTTTCTATGACCTGGATGATGCCGAAGCGCTGTTCTTGCATGCAGAACCGCGGCCCTTTATTACCGTGGATATCCTCGGCGGCGGGCGAACGGCCTTGCGCAAGGCCGATGGCGACCTGGGGCTGGCGCTGTCCGGGGATGAAATCGATTACCTGGTGGAAAGCTTCCGCGCCCTGGGGCGCAACCCCACGGATGTGGAGCTGATGATGTTCGCCCAGGCGAATTCGGAGCATTGCCGGCACAAGATTTTCAATGCCGATTGGGTCATCGATGGCAAACCCCAGGGGGTAAGCCTGTTTCAGATGATCCGCAACACCACGGAAAAATCGCCGCAGGACGTGTTGTCTGCCTACAAGGATAATGCAGCGGTCATGCGGGGGACGCAAGGATACCGTTTTTTTCCTGCGCCGGATTCGGGGATATACGAGGAGCATTGCGAGGATGTGCATATCCTGATGAAGGTGGAGACGCACAATCATCCAACGGCAATTTCACCCGACCCCGGCGCCGCCACAGGTTCCGGAGGCGAGATCAGGGATGAGGGGGCTACGGGGAAAGGCTCCAAACCCAAGGCCGGATTGTGCGGGTTTTCCGTGTCCAACCTGCGCATCCCCGGCGCTGAACAACCCTGGGAAAAGGATTTCGGCAAGCCGGAACGTATCGTTTCCGCCCTGGATATCATGCTGGAAGGCCCAATCGGGGCCGCCGCCTTCAACAACGAGTTTGGCCGCCCCAATCTGTGTGGTTATTTCCGCACCTACGAAGCACTGGTGCCCGGGCCTCATGGAGAGGAATTGCGCGGTTACCACAAACCCATCATGCTGGCTGGCGGCCTGGGCAATATTCGTGAAGAACATGTGGTCAAAGATGCTTTCCCTGCCGGTTCTCCCCTGGTGGTGCTGGGCGGACCCGCCATGCTCATTGGCCTTGGCGGCGGCGCCGCGTCCTCCATGGCTTCCGGCGCCTCGGCGGAAGACCTGGATTTTGCCTCCGTGCAGCGCGCCAACCCGGAAATGGAGCGCCGTTGCCAGGAGGTAATCGACCATTGCTGCGCCAGGGGCGCGTCCAGCCCCATTCTGTTTATCCATGATGTTGGCGCCGGCGGCCTGTCCAACGCCTTGCCGGAGCTGGTGCATGATGCGGGTCTGGGGGGGCGTTTCGAATTGCGCACCGTGCCCTGTGACGACCCCGGCATGTCTCCCATGGAGATCTGGAGCAACGAATCCCAGGAGCGCTATGTGCTGGCCATCGATGCGGACAAGTTGGAGGAATTCGAAGCGATCTGCGAGCGCGAGCGCTGCCCTTACGCAGTTGTTGGCGAGGCTGTGGATGAAGAGCATTTGCTTCTGGGGGATGCGTATTTCGACAACTATCCCATCGACATGCCCATGCCGCTGCTGTTCGGCAAGCCGCCGAAGATGGTGCGTGAAACCCATCATCTGTCTTTTTCCCGACCGGAACTGGAATTGCGGGAAGTGGATGTTATGGAAGCCATGGAACGGGTCTTGCGCCTGCCTGCGGTAGCCAGTAAAAGCTTCCTGATCACCATTGGGGATCGCAGCATTACCGGTATGGTGGCCAGGGACCAAATGGTTGGCCCCTGGCAGGTGCCGGTGGCGGATGTGGCGGTGACTATTGCAGACTATGAGGGTAATGCCGGAGAAGCCATGGCCCTTGGCGAACGTACGCCCCTGGCGCTGTTGAACGCGCCGGCCTCCGGTCGCATGGCGATTGGCGAGGCCGTTACCAACCTCATGGCCGCGCCGGTGGAGTCTATGGGAAAGATCAAGCTTTCCGCCAACTGGATGGCTGCTGCCGGCTACCAGGACGAGGATGCCCGGCTGTTTGATACGGTCAAGGCGGTGGGCATGGAGCTTTGTCCCAGACTGGGCATTGCCATTCCCGTGGGCAAGGATTCCATGTCCATGAAGACCGTGTGGCGGCAAGATGGCGAAGCCAGGGAAATGGCTGCGCCCCTGTCCCTCATCATTACGGCTTTTGCGCCGGTGACGGATGTGCGCAAGGTGCTTACTCCGGTTCTGCGCACGGATCTGGGTGATACGGATCTGATCCTCATCGACCTGGGAAAAGGCTGCAATCGCCTTGGCGCCTCCGCCCTGGGGCAGGTGTATGAGCAGCTCGGGCATGTGGCTCCGGATCTGGATGATCCTGAAATGCTCAAGCGCTGCTTCGATGCCGTACAGGAACTGAACCGGGACGGCCTGATTCTGGCCAGCCACGACCGTTCTGATGGCGGCCTGATAACGACCCTGGTGGAGATGGCTTTTGCCGGCCGTTGCGGGCTGGACATTGATATCGATTCCCTGGATGCAGATGCGTTGGCGGTGTTGTTCAATGAAGAACTGGGGGTGGTCTTGCAGGTGCGTCACAGCGACTGTGATGATGTGCTCAAGTGCCTGGAAGATGCCGGCCTGGGGCATCACAGCCATGTGCTGGGCACCACCAGAGAGGATGAAAATATTGTCGTTTGCCAGGGCAGCAGGCTGCTGCTCAAGCGCCCGCGCAGCGAGTTGCAACAGATCTGGTCGGAAACCAGCCTGCAAATGCAACTGCTGCGGGACAATCCGGAGTGTGCGCGGGAAGAATTCCAGGGTATCGTGGCGGATGATCCCGGCCTGAGCGCCCGCCTGAGTTTCGATCCGGAAGAGGATATTGCCGCGCCGTTTCTCGAGACGGGCAGGCCGCGTGTGGCCGTCCTCAGGGAACAGGGTGTGAACGGTCAGCAGGAAATGGCCTATGCCTTTCACAAGGCGGGCTTCGAGGCGGTGGATGTCCACATGTCCGATATTCTCAATGGCGCCGTGAGCCTGGAGGATTTCCGCGGCTTGGTGGCCTGTGGGGGGTTCAGCTATGGCGACGTGCTCGGTGCGGGGGAAGGCTGGGCAAAATCCATTCTTTTTCATGCCCGGGCGAGGGATCAGTTCCAGACGTTCTTCGAACGGGAAGAAACCTTCAGTCTTGGCGTTTGCAATGGTTGCCAGATGCTTTCCAATATCAAGGAGCTGATCCCCGGAGCGGCCCACTGGCCGCATTTCGTGCGCAATCGTTCGGAGCAGTTCGAGGCGCGGGTGGCCATGGTGGAAGTGCTGGACAGTCCCTCCCTGCTGCTGCAGGGGATGCAAGGCTCGCACATGCCCATTGCCGTCGCTCATGGAGAAGGTCGGGCGGAGTATCGTGGCGACTCCCGCCCGGGAAAGGGAGTGAGTTTGCGCTATATTGACAATCATGGTGATGTAACCATGAAATATCCGGCCAACCCCAACGGATCTCCCGGGGGAGTTGCCGGTCTAACGACAGATGACGGGCGCGTTACCATCATGATGCCGCACCCGGAGCGGGTGATCCGCACCGTGCAGAACTCCTGGCATCCGGATGACTGGGGCGAAGACGGTCCCTGGATGCGCTTGTTCAGAAACGCCAGAGCATGGGTGAACCAGCAATAATGAGTGAAGAATACCAAGACAACGAAAACGGGGAACTTGCGACCCAGGAAAGCCGTCCTAGACTTAGGAAGCCGCCTTTGTACAAGGTGCTGCTGTTGAATGATGACTATACACCCATGGATTTCGTGGTTGAAATACTGACCTCTTACTTCCATATGAGTGAAGAGAAGGCAACCCAGGTGATGTTGCATGTGCATACCCGGGGCGTAGGGGTCTGCGGGGTGTTTACCCGGGATATTGCGGAAACCAAAGTATCCCAGGTCAATGAATATGCCAGGGAAAGCCAGCACCCCCTGTTGTGCACCATGGAGGAGGCTTGAATCCTTTCTACCGAGGGCAAGATATAGACAGATGTTAAGCCAGGAACTGGAATATGTACTGAATCAGGCGTTCATCAACGCGACGCAAAAGCGGCAGGAGTTCATTACCATCGAACATCTGCTGCTGGCGCTGCTGGGCAATCCATCTGCGGTGGATGTGCTCAAGGCCTGTGGTGCGGATCTGGATCTGCTGGCGGACAACATTCGGCAGTTCATCCAGGAGAACTGCCCCTTGTTGCCGGAAGGCGAAGAGCAGGAAGCACAGCCCACCATAGGCTTTCAGCGGGTGTTGCAGCGCGCCGTGTTTCATGTGCAGGCTTCCGGCAAGAAGGAAGTCAGTGGCGCCAATGTGTTGGTGGCGATTTTCAGTGAAAAGGATTCCCAGGCAGTGTATTTCCTCAATCAGCAGGGAATTACCCGCCTGGATGTGGTGAATTACATGGCCCACGGCATTTCCCGGGTGGGAAAAACCGACACCGACGAGGAAAGCATGGATGGCGTCCAGCCCGGAGAAGCCCCGGAAGGAGAAAGGGTGTCTGCGCTGGAATCCTGGACCCTGAACCTGAATGAACATGCCAGGGAAGGAAAAATCGATCCTCTTATCGGCCGTGAACATGAAGTGGAAAGAGCAGTGCAGATCCTGTGCCGTCGGCGCAAGAACAACCCTTTGCTGGTGGGTGAGGCCGGAGTGGGCAAAACAGCCATAGCGGAGGGGTTGGCAAAAAAAATTGTGGACAAGGATATTCCCGAAGTGCTGCAAAAAGCCACCATTTACTCCCTGGATCTGGGTGGCCTGGTTGCGGGAACCAAATACCGGGGGGAGTTCGAAAAACGCCTGAAAGCCGTGCTCAAGGAACTGAAAAAAATTCCGGACAGTATTCTGTTCATTGATGAAATCCACACCATAATCGGTGCAGGCGCAGCTTCGGGGGGCACCATGGATGCCTCGAACCTGATCAAACCCATGCTGGCCTCGGGCGAGCTGCGCTGCATTGGCTCCACCACCTACCAGGAGTTCCGGGGTATTTTTGAAAAGGATCATGCCCTGAACCGGCGCTTCCAGAAAATCGATGTGGTGGAGCCCAGCATCGAGGAGGTAGTGGAGATTCTCAAAGGGCTGCGCAGTCGCTTTGAAGAACATCATGAGGTGACATATAGCGATGCCGCCCTGCAGGCGGCGGCGGATCTGGCGGACAGGTATATCAATGATCGCCACATGCCGGACAAGGCGATTGATGTGATCGATGAGGCCGGGGCCGCCACCCGCCTGGTTCCCGATGAAGAGCGCAAAACCGAAGTCGATGTCGATCAGGTGGAAACCGTAGTGGCGCGTATTGCGCGTATTCCCGAGCGCAAGATTTCCACCTCGGATGTGGAGGCGTTGCGCAATCTCAAGCGGGATCTGCAAATGGTAGTCTACGGGCAGGATGAAGCCATCGATGTGCTGTCCGCTGCCATTCGCATGAACCGCTCCGGTCTTGCGGAAGAACACAAACCCGTTGGCTCATTTCTGTTTGCCGGGCCCACGGGGGTGGGAAAAACGGAAGTCACCCGCCAGCTCGCCAGAGTTCTCGGGCTGGAGCTGATTCGCTTCGATATGTCGGAATATATGGAGCGCCATGCAGTTTCCCGCCTTATCGGCGCCCCGCCGGGCTATGTTGGTTTTGATCAGGGCGGCTTGCTCACGGAACAGATTACCAAGCATCCTCATTCCGTGTTGTTGCTCGACGAAATCGAGAAGGCCCATCCGGATGTGTTCAACTTGCTGCTGCAGGTCATGGATCATGGCACTCTTACCGACAACAACGGACGCAAGGCCGATTTCCGCAATGTGATCATTATCATGACCACCAATGCCGGCGCCATGGAGATGAGCCGTCGCTCCATCGGCTTTACCAGCCAGGATCACAGCTCGGACGGGAAGGAAGCCATCAACAAGCTGTTCACCCCCGAGTTTCGCAATCGCCTCGATGCCATTATCCAGTTCCAGCCCTTGTCGCTGGACAGCATCAGCAGCGTGGTAAGCAAATTCCTGTTTGAACTGGAAGGATTGCTGGCGCAGAAGCAGGTGACCATCAGTGTGGATGAAGAAGCGCGCCTGTGGCTGGCGGGGCAGGGCTATGACCCGAAGATGGGGGCACGTCCCATGGCGCGTCTGATCCAGGAAAAAATCAAGAAGCCCGTGGCGGAGGAGTTGCTATTCGGCAAACTCAGCCAGGGCGGGCATGTGCGGGTTCAGGTGAAAGATGACGAGCTGGTTTTCGTATTCGAAAACCAGAAAGAAGAAGCCTGATGCGGCTTCCTGGCGGGGTGTCGCTCAACGCTCGCGGTAAACGATGCGCCCCTTGCTCAGGTCATAGGGCGTCATTTCCACCTTGACCTTGTCCCCGGTCAGAATCCGGATGTAGTGCTTGCGCATCTTGCCGGAGATGTGCGCGGTAATCACATGGCCGTTTTCCAGCTCTACGCGAAACATGGTGTTGGGCAGGGTCTCTTTGACCGTGCCTTCCATTTCAATTACATCTTCTTTTGCCATAAAACCACTGCAGTTCGTTAGTTGTGTAAGTTCCTGAAACTTTTCTCCACCCGGGAGAAAGTTTGTGAAGGCGCAAGATTATAGCATCAAGCAGGCGAAAGCTGCACGAAATATGCGGTAGCCATAATCCTCATCGCAGGATGATGTGCTGCCCGGAGAGCGATCCCTGTGCCTTCAGTGGCCGGAATACAAATCAGCCACTTCATCCGTGTAATACATCAGTATGCGGTTGCGCCGTAGTTTTAGCGTAGGGGTGAGCAAACCGTTTTCCGGTGTCATCGGCTCGTTCAGTATTGCTACTTTATGGATTTTTGCGTAGCCGGGAAAGGCGCTGAGTTTCTCTTGAACCCGCTGTAGCACCTGTTCACGCACCGCTTCGTTCTTGTAGTTTTCCTCATCGCCGGGCTCTAGTCCGGAGGAACGGCACAATTGCTCGAAATGCTCCGGATTTGGTACCACCAGTACCGAAAGATAGGGTTTTCCCTCGCCGATCACCATCGCCTGTTCAATGAGCGGATCCAGGGCAATGGCGTTTTCCATGTCCGTGGGAGGAATTTTCTCCCCTGTGGATAGCACGATGATTTCCTTCAGGCGTCCGGTGATGAATACATGGCCGTCTTCGATTCTGGCCTTGTCTCCAGTATGCAGCCAGCCTTGCGCATCGATCATTTCGGCGGTGGCCTCCGGCTTGTTCCAGTAGCCGATCATGATGCTGGGGCTGCGGGTGAGCAGTTCTTCCTGGTCGGAAATTTCCACTTCCACGCCAGGCAACGGAAGCCCCACGGAGGCGGGGATGTTGTTCTCCAGGGGATTGGCGGCGATTACCGGGCTGGTTTCGGTAAGGCCATATCCCTGGGTTACCGGAATGCCCAGGCCAATAAACATGCGCGCCACATCGGGAGAAAGCGCCGCGCCGCCGCAAACGGTGAAACGCAACCGCCCTCCCAGGCGTGCGCGCACCTTTGCGCCCACCAGGGCATCCAGCAAGGGATGCAGAAGGAATGCGGGCGTCCATTTCCCCCGCCCCTGGTCATACTCGAATTTGTTCCAGCCAATATCGATGGCGCTTCGAAACAGCTTTTGCTTGATGGGCGATTCCGTCGTGAGCTTGTCCATGATGCGCCCGTAAATGCGCTCGAATATGCGTGGCACGGAAACCAGCAATGTGGGTTTGATGATGGAAAGATCTTCCGCAAGCTGTGGTATGGAGCGGTTATAGGCCGTGGTTGCACCGCATACCATGGCGAGATAGTAGCCAACGGTTCGTTCAAAGGTGTGGGACAGTGGCAAAAAGGACAAAAAGGTATTGTCCGGGCCGATGTCGAAAAACTGCAGCGCAGCATGTATGTTCCAGACGATGTTGTGATGGCTGAGCATGACCCCCTTGGGCCGGCCCGTGGTGCCGGATGTATAGACAATGGTCGCCAGTTCTTCGGAGGATGTTTCTTCTTCGGCAAGGTCCGTGGCCAATGGCTCCTGAGGCAGCCATTCCTGCAATGACTTGAGCTTGGGGTGCTGATCTTTGACTTCGTGTACTGCGATAATGGTGCGTATGCTTTCCAGTTCGTCAATGCTGCCTTTGAGGGTATCCCATTGTTCCTGGCCTTCGATCACCAGCAGGGAGGCGCTGCAATCATTGCTGATCCAGTTGATGTTTTCCGCCCTGTCGTTCATGAACACGGGAACCAGCACCAGTCCCAGCCCCAGGGTTGCCTGGTCGCAGATCACCCATTCCCGGGAATTCTTGCACATGAGGACGACCCGCTCGCCGGTTTGCAGACCGGAAGCCTTCAGGGCGGCTTGCCAGCGTATGACTTCCCGGGCGGTTTCCGCCCAGCTGTATTCATGCCATTTCCCGTCCTCTGCATTGTACTGAATGTAGGCGATGGCGTTGGGGGTGCGGGCAACGCGTTGACGGAATACCGCAGCCAGTGTGGGAGCTTGTTTCAGGGTGATGAGCGTATCGTTACTCATGTATGCCTCCTGGGGGCTGTTAACACTAATCCAATAAACTCTGTCGGGGCCGTTATTTCACCCGCTGGCGTTGCCATTCGTTCCAGTAGCGTTACTGCACGCTACTTAACTCTGTGTTGCAGGCTTGCAGGTGGCATAGATTGACGTTGGCTTAACAATAACAGGCCCTATTGTGCAAAATGGTTTTCCCAACCCGGGTCGGGAGCAAAGCGACTACCATAAGTGTATTCCAGTTTTCCGAGTTTGCTGAGAATTTCCGTCTTGCCCATTTTGTCCGCATAGTGCATGGGGCCGCCGTGAAATGGCGCAAATCCGGTGCCGAAGATGACTCCCGCATCCAGCAGATCCGCATCTTCCACGATGCCTTCGCGCAGGCAGGCCATGGATTCGTTTATCAGGCGCAATATCATGCGTTCGGCATAGTGATCCAGCTTGTCTTCCGTCGCGCTGGCGCTTCCCTTTTGCGCCTTGCCCTTGCTCCAGACGTAGAAGCCCTGTCCCGATTTCTTCCCGAGATGGCCGGCCTCTACCTTG
>JAMOMB010000079.1 GCA_027068795.1 Sedimenticola sp.
TGCATCCCAGCCGCTCCTCTGCCGTACTCAGCTCCACCACCTGGGCCAATGGCCTGGTGATCCTGCCGGAGAACCAGACCATACAGCCGGGCGACAAGGTGCAGTTCCTGCCTTTTTGCGAGCTGCTGTCATGATCAGGGTACTGTATTTTGCCAGCCTGCGGGATCGCCTGGGAAGCAGCGGCGAAGAACTGGAACTGTCTGAAAACACCCGGGACATCAGCGCCTTGAAAGCCCTGCTGGCGCAGCGGGGCGAAAGATGGGCTGCGGTTTTTGCCGAGGACGAGCTGCTGCTTGCCGCAGTCAACCAGGAAATGGCCCAGGCGGACACGCCCATCAATGACGGGGACGAGATCGGTTTCTTTCCACCGGTTACGGGAGGATAATGCCGGAGCACCCCGGGGGAGATGGAACTTGCCCGCCGGAGCATTTCCCCTTACCCTTTGGAAAAATCCATTCTGCGAGATTCGACATGACCATAGCCAACGATAAAAACGCCCGCTTCAACATGGCCTACCAGCAAATCCGCCCCTGGGATGTCTGCGATGACCAGGTGCTGGACGTGATCATGGATCTCCCCCGCGAGCAGTTCGTTCCCCATGCCTACCGCAGCCTGGCGTTTGCGGACATGCGCATTCCCCTGGGCCATGGCCAGGTGATGATGGAGCCAAAACTGGAAGCCCGCATGCTGCAATCCCTGGCCATCAAGCCCGACGACCAGATTCTCGAAATCGGCACCGGCAGCGGTTTCATCACCGCCTGTCTCGCCACCCTGGGGAATACCGTCACCAGCTACGACATCCATGACGCCTTTATCCAGACTGCGGAGGAAAAGCTCTCCCGACAGGGCATCGACAACGCCCGGCTGCATTTGGGGAATGCCTTTGGCGCCGAGCTGCCGGCGGAAGGATTCGACGCCATTGCGGTTACCGGCTCCCTGTACCAGTACAGCGATTACCTGGAACAGTTCCTGGCTCCCGGTGGCCGTCTGTTCCTGATGGTGGGCCGATCCCCGGTAATGGAGGCCATGCTGATCACCCGCCAGGGCGACAAGTTCGTACAGGATTATCTGTTCGAGACAGACTTCCCGCCACTGGAGCTGTTGCCTCAGCCTTCAGGCTTCTCTTTCTGACCCGGGAAGAAACACTTCCACCAGCGCCGTGAGGCGTTGCAGCGCGCCACGGTTCTCCTCCACCACCTGGCGGCCGTTTTCACCAATGCGGGAGCGCTCGCTGGCATCCTGCAGCCAGGCGGCGACCTGACGCCCCAGGGCATCGCTGTCCTGAACCATTACCCCCGCCTCCCTGTCGCGCAACAAATGGGCGATGCCGGAAAAATTGAATACATGGGGGCCGAACAACACCGGCACCCCCTGGGCCGCAGCCTCCAGCATGTTGTGGCCGCCCACCCGCACCAGACTGCCGCCGATGAAGGCCACATCGGCGCCCCCCAGAAACACCGGCAGCTCTCCCATGGTGTCACCGAGAAATACCTGGGTGCCCTCGCCGCAAGGTTGTTCCCGGGAACGCCTGACCACCTGAAAACCCCGGCGTTGCGCCAGGGCCGCCACCTTGTCGAAACGCTCCGGGTGGCGGGGAACCAGCACCAGCAAGGCCGACGGCGCTTCTTCCAGTATCATCCGGTGCGCCGCCAGCACCTGCTCGTCCTCTCCCTCATGGGTGCTGGCCGCAACCCAAACCGGCCTGTCGCCCCAGGTGCGGCGCAGAACCTGGATCTGCTCCTGGACGCTGGCGGGAATGCGCATATCGAACTTGATGCTGCCGCTCACCCGCACCCGCTGCTGCGGCACGCCCAGCTCGATGAAGCGCTGGGCATCCGCCCGGGACTGCGCCGCCACGGCGCTGATGCCGGCGAACACCCTGCGGGAAAAGCCGCCCAAACGCGCATAGCCCCTGGCGGAGCGGGCGGAAAGCCGGCCATTGGCAAGCAGGCTGGGAACCCCTTGCCGCGCACAGAGGGCCAGCAGATTTGGCCAGATTTCCGTCTCCACCATGATCAACAGGCGAGGCTTCACCCTGTCCAGAAAACGCCGTACCGCCACGGGCAGGTCATAGGGACAGTACACATGAAATACCGTGTCGCCAAACAGTAACCGTACCCGTTCGGAACCCGTGGGCGTGGAGGTGGTAATAACCAGAGGCAGCGAGGGATGGCGCTCCCGCAGATAGCGCACCAGCGGCTCCACCGCCTGCACTTCCCCCACGGACACGGCATGAATCCAGATTCCCCCGGGCGCCGGCGCATGCGGCAACAGGCCAAAGCGTTCTTTCCAGCGCTGTCTGTAGCCCGGTGATTTGATGCTTCGCCACAGCAGGCGCGCCACCACTCCGGGTAACAGCAGGTACAACGCCAGGGTGTACAAGCGCCTCATGTCAGGGATTCCGCCACGGCGGCGTTCTGCCGCAGATGCTGCTCATTGATGGTGCCGATGATCATGCTGCTCACCCCCGGCAGGGAAAACACATGGGCCATGGAAGCACGCACGCCCTCTTTGCCCTGCACATGGCCACTCATCAAGCCTTTTTTCACCAGCACACCCTTGTTTTTTCGGCTCGCCGCTTCCAATACCGGCCTTTCCTCATCGTATTCCAGATTCGCGGTGGCCATGACCACATCCATTTCCTCCACCACTTTCAG
>JAMOMB010000080.1 GCA_027068795.1 Sedimenticola sp.
CAACTTCCGGTGCATTTACGATGGGCGTGAACTGGGTGCCGCCGATACCGCCCAGGCTGGAAATGGTGAAGCAACCGCCTTGCATGTCTCCAGGAGCAAGCTTGCCTTCCCGCGCCCTGGCGCTGATTTCCATCAGCTCCCTTGCCAGGTCGTACACGCCTTTCTGGTCCACATTGCGGATCACGGGCACCACCAGGCCATTGGGCGTATCCACCGCCACGCCAATGTGGATGTATTTCTTCAGAACCAGCTTGCCGCCATCCGCCGACAGGGAGGCGTTCACATTGGGAAACTCCCGCAATGCGGCTTCACAGGCCTTCATCAGAAAGGGCATGAAAGTCAGGCGCACGTCCTTTTTCAGCGCTGCATCCTTTTGCGCCTTGCGGAACGCCTCCAGCTCGGTGATATCCGCTTCATCGAACTGGGTGACATGGGGAACAGTGGTCCAACTGCGATGCAGATGCGCACCGCTGATTTTCTTGATGCGATTCAGTTCAACTTCTTCCGTCTCCCCGAACTTGCTGAAATCCACGGCGGGCATGGCCGGAGCATCACCGGGAATCGGGGCCACGCCCCCGGACAGCGTTTCCTTGATATAGGATTGCACGTCATCCCGGGTGATCCGCCCCTTGGGTCCGGAGCCGGATAGCCGCGCCAGGTCCACGCCCAGCTCCCGGGCAAAGCGCCGTACAGCAGGGCTGGCATGGGCCTTGCGGTTGGGCATATCCGCCCTGGTGGGAGCAATGGGCAGAGGCTTGGCCTTTTTCTCCCCCGGCGCCGGCGGCGGCGGCGTAGGATGGGTTTCCAGCGGTTTTGGCTGTGCAACCGGAGCCGTTTCCTCGGCAACGGAATCTTCTTCCATAACCACCAGCAGATCACCCTGGTTGATGGTGTCACCCACCCGCACCTTGACTTCTTTCACCACTCCCGCAGCGGGAGAAGGAATCTCCATGGAAGCCTTGTCGCTTTCCAGGGTGATCAAGGAGTCGTCCACCGCGATACGGTCGCCAGCCGACACCAGCACCTCGATTACCTCCACATCCTTGAAGTCGCCAATATCCGGAAGCCTTATGTCAATCGTGTTCGCCATCTGAACTCTCCTCAGACCTTGGTTGGGTTCGGTTTTTCCGGGTTGATCTTGTATGCCTTGATGGCCTGGGCCACCAGGTCGGCATCCACTGCGCCTTCATCCGCCAGGGATTTCAATGCCGCCACCACCACATGATGGCGGTTCACCTCAAAGAACTCCCGCAGCCTGCGCCGCAGATCGGAACGCCCGAAGCCATCCGTACCCAGGGTCAGGTAGCTGCGTTTTCCCAGATAGGGACGGATCTGATCCGCAAACATGCGCACATAATCCGTGGCAGCCACTACCGGCCCGGAGCTTCCCTCCAATTGGGAGAGCACAAAAGGCTTGCGCGGTTTTTCCATGGGGTGCAGGCGATTCCAGCGTTCACAATCCATGCCGTCGCGCGCCAGTTCGGTAAAGCTGGTCACGCTCCATACATCCGCCGCCACGTTCCAGTCTTTTTCCAGCAGCTGCGCCGCGGCGATCACTTCCCGTAAAATGGTGCCGGAACCGAGGAGCTGCACCCGCTTTTTCTTGCGCGAACCGGGCTTGAACAGATACATGCCCTTGATGATGCTCTGCTCCACACCCTCGGGCATGGGCGGATGCACATAGTTTTCGTTCATGATGGTGACGTAATAGAAGATGTTCTCCTGTTCCTGGTACATGCGCCGCATGCCGTCCTGGAGAATCACCGTCAGCTCATAGGCGAAGGTCGGGTCATAGGAACGGCAGTTGGGAATGCCCGCCGAGGCGAGATGACTGTGGCCGTCCTGGTGTTGCAGCCCTTCCCCGGACAGGGTGGTGCGCCCGGCGGTGCCGCCCATGAGGAAGCCCCGGGCCTGCATGTCGCCGGCCGCCCAGGCCAGATCGCCCACCCGCTGGAAACCGAACATGGAGTAGTACACATAGAAAGGAATCATGGGCACGCCATGATTGGAATAGGAGGTGGCGGCGGCAATCCAGGAGGACATGGCGCCGGCTTCGTTGATGCCTTCCTGGAGGATCTGCCCCTTCACGTCCTCACGGTAATACATGACCTGATCCGCATCCATGGGCGTATATAGCTGGCCCACATGGGAATAGATGCCCAACTGGCGAAACATGCCTTCCATGCCGAAGGTGCGCGCCTCATCGGGTACGATGGGCACCACATGCTTGCCCACCTTCTTGTCCCGCAACAGGCTGGTGAGGAAACGCACATAGGCCATGGTGGTGGACATCTCCCGCTCGCCGCTACCTTCCAGCAGGGCCTGAAACGCGTCCAGCCCCGGGATCTCCAGGGTTGCCGATTTCACCCGGCGGGCAGGCAGATACCCGCCCAGCTCCTGGCGACGCTGATGCAGGTATTTCATTTCCTCGCTGTCTTCCGCGGGTTTGAAGTAGGGCGCGGACGCCAACTGATCATCCGGGATGGGGATATTGAACCTGTCGCGGAAATGCCGCAGGGCGTCCTCTCCCATCTTCTTTTGGGAATGGGTGATATTCTGCCCTTCCCCGGCTTCTCCCATGCCATAGCCTTTTACGGTTTTCGCCAGAATCACCGTGGGCTGCCCCCGATGCTCCATGGCGGCCTTGTAGGCGGCATAAACCTTGATGGGGTCGTGCCCGCCACGGTTCAGACGCCAGATATCCTCATCACTCATGGTTGCAACCATGTCCAGAAGCTCAGGATACTTGCCGAAGAAATGCTCCCGGGTATAAGCTCCCCCCTTGGCCTTGTAGGCCTGGTAATCGCCATCCAGGGCTTCTTCCATGCGCTTGCGCAGCAGGCCTTTCTTGTCCCTGGCAAGCAGGGGATCCCAGTAGCCGCCCCAGACCACCTTGATCACATTCCAGCCCGCGCCGCGGAACACGGCTTCCAGCTCCTGCATGATCTTGCCATTGCCGCGCACAGGGCCATCCAGGCGCTGCAGATTGCAATTCACCACGAACACCAGATTGTCCAGCCGCTCCCGTGACGCCAGGGAAATGGCGCCCAGGGATTCCGGTTCGTCCATTTCTCCATCCCCCATGAAGGCCCAGACCTTGCGCCCGTCCACATTGGCGATTCCCCGGTCATGCATGTAGCGCATGAAGCGCGCCTGATAAATGGCCATCAAGGGTCCCAGGCCCATGGAAACCGTGGGGAATTGCCAGAAATTGGGCATCAACCACGGATGCGGATAAGAAGACAGGCCGTTTCCGCCGGATTCCTGGCGGAACAGATTCATCTGTTCCTCGGTGATACGTCCTTCCAGAAATGCCCGGGCGTAGATACCGGGGGCGGAATGGCCCTGGAAGAATACCAGGTCCCCCTCCTGTTCCTCGTTGCTGCCACGAAAGAAATGATTGAACCCCACATCAAACAAGGTCGCACTGGAAGCAAAACTGGCGATATGCCCGCCCAGCTCCGGCTCCTTGCGATTGGCCTGCACCACCATGGCCATGGCGTTCCAGCGAATAAAGGAGCGGATGCGGCGCTCCATGGCGCGGTTACCGGGAAAGGGCGGCTGCTTGCTGGGCGGAATAGTGTTCACATAGGCGGTTGTCGCCTTGTACGGAAGATAGGCGCCAGACAGGCGGGCCTTCTCGATGAGCTGCTCCAGCAGGAAATGGGCGCGCTCGACGCCTTCATTCTCCAGCACGCCTTCCAGTGCTTCCAGCCATTCCAGGGTTTCCTGGGGATCTGTATCAGGTTTGTTTGCCATGGGAAGTCCATCCGTATCGAAATTACGGAAGCTATACTGACAGGCATCCCGAAAGAAATCCAGATTATTTTTTCATTTGCTTATATTTCAACATGTTAATGCCATAAAATACTGGTATGATCGTCTTAATTATTGACAGACACCCACTTTTCCCATGGCATCACACTTACACGACACTCCTGCCACGACCGCCAGTTCCCAGATCAGGGAGAAGCAAATTCCACCAATAAAATCCGCAATTTAAAGAAATTTTATTCATCTGATTGTATTATTGTTTAAGGGAGGCCTGAACAAGTCAGTTGATGTCATTCCAGCACACGCCCCCCGTGGATGGAGGGGATAGAATGAAGCGGGAAGCTAGAACCGAGGCCGGAATCCGGCAATATCAGGACATGAGATCCCGGCCTGCGCCGGGATGGCGGCTCGACCAGAGACCCCTTAAGAATGCCAAAACAAAGCCGCCAAGATCAACCATGTGTTTGGTATGAAATTCAACGCCTTCCAGCATACATTGTTGGAAAAGCACGAAATTTAAACTGACATTCATACGAGCACAGATCTCTACGATGACATAACAATAGACCAACACAGATTTTTACGCATATGGACAACACAAAAAATCACTCGAACCCCATTCCCTGGCAACCCGAGCTTACGGAGAAAGAAGCCCGGCATGAATGGGCACAGGCGGTAGTGCGTGTTGTCATCAGTTCAATCGTGCTGGCGTACATCCTCTGGACCGGATCCGAACCCAGCAATCATGCCTACCCTGTTGTGGTTCAGATAGGGGGGGCATACCTTTTCTATTCCTTCGTGCTGATCGGCAGCTTCTGGATCTGGCCCGACCCCCTGGTGGGGCGAAAACTTCTTACCATGGTGTCGGATATTGGCATCACCCTGTATGGCATGCACCTTTATGGAGAAGCCAGCGCGCCCTTCTTCGTCATTATTCTGTGGGTCAGCATCGGCTATGGCGTACGGTTTGGGCAGCGATACTTGATTGCCGGCACCATCTATTCCGCTCTTGGCTTTGTATTGCTATGGTTGTCCAGTCCTTTCTGGAAAGAGCACCCTTCCATAACCCTCTCCTACTTGATTTCGGTTCTGGTCATCCCCCTGTTCGCCGCCTATTTGCTGCACAAAATCAAGCAGGCGAAAATGGAAGCCGAATCCGCCAACCTGGCGAAATCCCAGTTTCTCGCCAATATGAGCCATGAAATCCGCACCCCGTTGACGGGCATTATCGGCATGGCCGAGCTGCTACTGGAAGAACCGCTGGACAGGAAATACCACAAGCGGATCGACACCATAAACTATTCCGCCAAGAACTTGCTGCACCTTCTCAATGACACTCTCGATATTTCAAAAATCGAAGCCGGAAAACTGGAGCTGGAGCCGGGAAAACTGGACGTATATGAGATGGTCAACAGCCTGTCCATGATGTACCGCCCCCTGGCCCAGGCCAAGCATCTCCAATTCGAAACCATTATTCATCAACAGATCCCCGACAGCCTGTGGGGTGACCATTTTCGCCTGCAGCAAATCCTGGTAAACCTGCTCAGCAACGCAGTGAAATTTACTTCGGCGGGAAAAATTACATTTTCCGTCAGTTCGTTGCGGTTGGACGAGAACAAGGCCAGGTTGCGCTTCGAGGTTGCGGATACCGGGATAGGCATTCCCGCCAACAAACAGGAAAAGATTTTTGAGGTTTTTGAACAGGCGGACAACTCCACCACCCGCCGCTATGGCGGCAGCGGCCTGGGCATGGCCATCTCCAGGCAGCTGGTTGAACTGATGGGTGGCAGCCTTGGGGTCGAGAGCGAAGAAGGAAAGGGTTCGGTTTTCTGGTTCGAGGTCGACCTTGACATTCTTTCAGAATACCCGACAAACCAGATTCATAGTTTTGAAAACATTCACGTCCTCATCATATCCTCCAATTCGGTTTTTTCCCGCTGTTACCGGCAAATGCTGAAGCGCTGGGGCTGTAGTGTGGAATCCGCACCCACCTCTGTTGAGGCATTCGTCCAACTCAAGGCGGAAAACCGGAAATTGCAAAACTACCAGCTCGTCGTTGTAGATGAAAAAGGTCTGGAACTCTCCGCCGAACAATTTGGGCGCGCACTGAAGAATGACGCCACCCTCCAGGCACTGCCTTCCATCTTGATTGCCAGCAACGACAATCACGCCTCCCAAGAATCCCGGTATTTTGATGCCGTGGTCTCCGGAAACGCGGATAGCGGCGCTTTTTTCCATGCCCTCCATGAGGTTCTCAATACCAGCAGCAGTGCAAAAACCGGCAATCAACCCCCGGGGAAAAACATTTCCGATAAGCGTTACCGTATATTGATCGTGGACGACAACAAAACCGTACAAATGGTCACTTCCACCATCCTGCGACAGGCCGGGCATGCCGTAACACAGGAATACGATGGCGAAAGCGCCCTGGATCGCCTGCTGGATGAAGAATATGATGCCGTGGTCATCGACATGCAAATGCCGATAATGAGTGGCCCGGAAACCATCAAGGCCTATCGCTATACGGAATACGGCACGGGCAGACACCTGCCGTTCATCGTACTCTCGGCAAACGCCAGCGAGGAAGCGCGCCGGGAATCAGAAGATGCCGGCGCCGACGCCTTTCTGATAAAACCAATAGAGAAAAACAAACTGTTGCAACTCATCGACCAGCTGGCAACCGGCGAAGGCATAGGCAAGTCAAGCCCGGAAGAAAACGAAAACAATATAGCATCTCTTTCCATACCTGCAGACGCCCCCCCGGTCATCGACATGGAAACCATTCAGGCATTGATGTCCATCGAAAACAGCGAAAACTTTTTCCCCGAGTTGAAAGAGCATTTCTTTGCAGATGCGGAACAATCCATCAGCAGCATGGAGCAAGGGCTGTCACGACAGGACATGGATGCGGTGCGCGATGCCGCGCATGCGCTGCAAGGATCTGCCGGGGGCATTGGCGCCCTGGCTTTGTATGCCAAATGCGAACGCCTGTCCAAAGCGGAAAATGCGGAATTACGCAAACATGGCCGGCAAATGATCGAGTCCGTCAAGATCCAGAAAAACAAGGTACGAACCTATCTGGAAGAATCGAGCATTACCCCCTCTTCCACAATCTACAGGTTCCCCGACAAGCCATAAACCAAGGCTTGTCAGGAAACAACCCGGAATACGCAGCCAAATTGCGGTAGAAACCCGCTCAGCCCACTCCCATCTTTTTCGCCTGGGCCTTTACCAGGCGCTCCATCATTTTCAGATCACGCTCGGGCAAGGCCATTGCCGAATCCACCCACAACAATACGATGCGCTTCAGTTCGTCATGGGTCAGGGGGAAAACCTCATCACGCATTGCCAGTACCGCATTTCTGGTCATGGCGGAACGACTGTGCTTTCGCACAAACTGCCGCAAGGCGACTTTCGCCTCCCCGGGTTCGGCCAGAATATCTATCACGCCCAATTCATAGAGCTCATCCGCAGTATAAATCCTGCCCGTGTTGATCATGCGCTCCACCTGGGCCGGCGCAATACGCCGGGAGAGAAAAGAATAGGCGCCCATTCCGGGAAACATATTGAACACGACTTCAGGAAATCCAATTTTTACCCCTTTTTCGGCGATGATGACATCACAGGACAGGGCCGCTTCAAAAGCCGCCCCCAGGGCATCCCCTTCAATCAGCGAGATGGTGCGCAGATCCTGGTTGAGATTGGCGTAGTTGTCATACAGCACATCAATACAAAGAAGCGCGTATTCTTCCAGCACATCCCGCTGGCCACCGCGGATACACGCCAAGAAGAACCCCAGATCCCCACCCAGGCTATGAATTCCCGGGATCGCAGAAGCCATCACGAGAAAACCGAATGGCGGCCTAACTCCCTCCGCCTTATGCGCTTCACAAACCTCTACAACGGATTTCTGAAAACTGCGGAAATCACGCATCAACGCAGGGGTGAAACTGGGATGGGGATAGGTGTTCATATTGAATTGCATGACCCGGCTTGCCGCATCATATTCACAAATGAAATTTTCATAGACCCAATTGTAGTCGGCGGCCAAACCCTGTTTAACGGGAAGTTGTTGAGTGAGCATGATATTTCTCCTATCGTCGGTTGCCTGTACATTTATACATGGAAAAACCACGGCGCAACTTGCGCCACCTATCAATACATGCGAGAAATGGCACGAAGCGCCGTGCTGACACCCTGAAGAGAAAGTCACACCATGTTCACCCAGCAGGCACCTGACCCGTACCACCCCCTCGCCCGATGCCTATAGCTTATGGCACATGCGGAAATTTTGGTACAGAAAAACCCTGGAACATCAGGATAATTCCCGACTTCAACAAAACCCATGACTGTTAACCCGGCGACTAATGTTGTCGTCCTCGGCCACCCCGTACGCATTCATGGCAAGGCGCGGCAAGCCTGTTCACGGGCGCACCCGGGGTGGGCGGACGAATCGTTGCCGGGTGAATAGCAAGAAAAAACACGAATGACAGCCCCGCTACAAGACTGTCAGGGAGAACAAAAGATATTATTCCTGGTACCTGTCCGGCAGTTCCTCGTAAACCCTGCGCACCTGCTCCTCTCTTTCGAATAGCGCGGACACGCAATCCGGGTCAAAATGCGTCCCGGAATGCTCTTTCAGGTACGCAAGCGCCTTTTCCCGGGACCAGGCCTTTTTGTAGGGACGAACCGTCATCAGCGCATCCAGCGTATCCGCCACCGCAACAATCCGCGCTTCCAGGGGGATCTCCTCGCCTTTCAGTCCATGAGGATAGCCTCTTCCATCATAATGCTCATGGTGATGCAGGGCGATGCGCGCCGCCATGGACAAGTAGGATGACGAGCTGCCTTTGAGGATATCGAAACCAATGGTGGTATGGGTTTCCATGATCGTTCGCTCATCCGGGGTCAGGCGCGCGGGCTTGAGCAGGATATTGTCCTGAATGCCGATCTTGCCAATATCATGCAGAGGGGCCGCCTGAACAATGACGTCACAGGTCTCCTCATTCAGTTCCAGGCCACGCGCAATTTCCAGGGAATAGCGCGCCATGCGATATACATGGTTGCCGGTGCCCTCATCCCGGTATTCTCCGGCTTTCGCCAGACACATGAGGGTTTCCTGCTCCCGGGCGGTCGCCGCTTCCGTAGCCTTGGACACCAGCCCTTGCAGCATCCATGCCCGGTTTGCAATCTGTTTCTGGTGTTGGTGGAGCAACAACAGATTACGGCAACGCGCCTGACACTCGTAGTGATCAAAGGGCCGGGAGAGGAAATCGGTAGCGCCAGCCTCAAGGGCTTCATAGCGGATCTTGCGATCATGCACCACTGTCACCACCACCACGGGAACATCCTCGCCGCCTTCGATGGAACGCACCCTGCGAATGAGTTCCACACCATTCATCTGCGGCATCTTGTAATCCGTGATCAACAAATCGGGGACATGCGCCTTGCAATACTCCAGCGCCTCGTGCGGATCGGCAAATACTTCACAGGAAATCTTTGGAGAAATACCGGAGATAATGCTTTTGAGTATGGTGCGCCCTGTCGCTTGGTCATCCACCACAACTACGGACTGGTTTTCGCGGCCAAATATCGAGGTCACGTTCCCGCTGGTCTTCCCCGGAGCAGGGCGCTCCCCAACAGGCTGTTTTTTCTGGTTCATTCGGTTATCCCCTTACCCGCCAACTGACAAGCCCGGTCTTCATCCGGTATCCGAAAAGCTTGTGGGCGTCTGGATCACATTGGCAGAATCAGCTGAAAACATGGCGCCGCCCCTCCTGTATTCCACCAGCCCTGACGAAGGAACAGCGCTCCGTAACGACCGCCTTCTGGCTCCAAATCCCGTCCCGACGTCCATGGCACCTCAAGCCCATTTGCAGGTATTGCTGGTAACTTGTTCACAAGTATCCCTTATTTTCCTCCGAAAAGGAATAGCCACAAGGTTCAGGCGTCTTCTCCTGTGATCTGCATCATCCTTGCCTCCAGAACATCCCAACGGGCGTATTTTTCTTCCAGCCGGCTGTCCAGGGTCTGCAATTGCAACTTCCATGCTGCAACCTGCTCCGGCTCCTTGCGATAGACCTGCGGATCAGACAGCTTGGCCTGCAGCGCTTTACGCTCTGCTTCCAGCGCCTCGATTTCTCCGGGCAAGGCGTCCAGCTCTCGCTGTTCCTTGTAACCCAGCTTCCCGGAGGACGCCTTGGAACGTGTTACGGCTTTTGGCGGCTTGGCCTTTTCCCGCGCGGAATCATTTTGACCCGCCATGGATTGCCGCTGCGCCACCCAGTCGCTGTAACCGCCGACATAGGCATTTACCCGTGCTTTTTCTTCAAACACCAGGCTGCTGGTAACCACGTTGTCCAGAAAAACCCGGTCATGGCTCACCAGCAGCAGCGTTCCCTTGTACTCCAGCAGCAATTCTTCCAGCAGTTCCAGGGTTTCCACATCAAGGTCGTTCGTGGGTTCGTCCATCACCAGCAGATTTGCAGGTTTGGCAAACAATTTGGCTAGCAGCAAACGGTTGCGTTCTCCTCCGGAGAGCGCCTTCACCGGCTGGCGCGCCCGGGCGGGCGGGAACAGAAAATCCTGCAAATAGCCAATGATGTGCTTCGCGCGTCCGTTGATGGTGACAGTATCACTGCCGCCGGCCACATTGTCGATCACCGTGGCTTCCTCATCGAGTTGCTCACGCAATTGATCAAAATACGCCACCTCCACCTTGCTGCCCATCCTTATCCGGCCTTCGTCCGGCTCCAGCTCTCCCAGCAGCAAATTGAGCAAGGTGGATTTGCCGCAACCGTTCGGGCCGATGATACCGATCCGGTCGCCGCGCAGTATGGTGTAACTGAAATCCCGAATAACCGGCTTGCCCTCCCAGGCATGGCTGACGTGTTCCGCTTCACATACCAGCTTGCCGGACAGATCCGCCTTGTTCATCACCAGGGTGGCCGTTCCCTGCTTTTTGCGTCTTTGTCTTGCCGCTTCCCGCATCGCCTGCAACTGGCGCACCCGCCCTTCGTTTCTGCTGCGCCTGGCCTTGATTCCCTGGCGAATCCACACTTCCTCTTCCGCCAGTTTCTTGTCGAAGCGGGCATTTTCCCTGGCTTGCGCATTCTCCATTTCCGCCTTGCGCCGCAGGTAGTTGTCGTAATCGCCAGGCCAGTCACTGATTCCGCCCCGATCCAGTTCGATAATGCGGGTGGCCAGCTTGCGCAGAAATGCCCGGTCATGGGTGATGAACAGCAAGCTGCCGCGCCAACCCAGGAGAAACTCCTCCAGCCAGGCAATGGAGGCGATATCCAGGTGATTGGTCGGCTCATCCAATAGCAGCAGATCCGGCTCTGGGGCCAAGGCCTGGGCGAGGAGTACGCGCCGCTTCATCCCCCCGGACAGACTGGAAAACTCCGCATCCGGCGCCAGCTCCATGCGCGAAATAATCTGTTCCACCTGCTGTTCCAACTGCCATCCCCCGGCAGATTCCATTTCCTGCTGAATGCGGGACAAACGATTCATGGCGGCATCCCCGCCCTCACTGGCCAGATCCACACAAGCCGCATGATATTCCTGAACCAGCCCGGCAAGGGCGCCCAGCCCGTCTGCAACCCGGTCGAACACCTTGCCCTCACAGTCCTGCGGCACCTCCTGGCTCAAGCGGGCAATACGGGCGCCCCGGGCGATCCGGACTTCACCGGCATCGGGCGCCAGTTCCCCGGTAATGATTTTCATCAGAGTTGACTTGCCCTCGCCGTTTCTTCCGATCAGGCAAATTCTCTCCCCTTTTTCAATCGTGAAATCCAACCCTTCCAGCAATGCGGGATGGCCAAAGGATAGCGATACTTTTTTAAGCGAAACCAGTGACATAAGAGTCAATCACCCAAACACGAGGAAACAGGGAAAAAATAGTGCTGTTAACTGCCGATCTTTGATTGTTATCATTGCGCCAAGAACCGTTTTTACTATAGTCCCGAATCCGTGGATTCAAAGGAGATTGGACCAAATCCGCTTTGCCATGACCACTACTGTCACCCAAGAAGACGCCTGGAAGGGCGAAGCAAACTGCAGCGTATGTTCCATACGCGATACCGTACTGTTTGCGGGCCTGCAGGAAAAGGATTTTGAGCATATCCACAAACCCATCGAGCAACTGCCCCTGCAACCCGGCGATATCCTGTATCGCGCCGGCGACAAGGCTGACCGGCTGTTCACCATTCGCAGCGGCCTGGTAAAGCTGGTTCAATATCTGCCGGACGGCACCCAGCGCATTGTACGCCTGCTGCGCAGCACGGATGTTACAGGAATGGAGGCCTTGCTGGGAGACGAATACCAACACGATGCGGTAATCATGCAAACCACCGAGGTGTGCGTCCTGCCCATCGACGTGGTGCAACGCCTGAGCAGGGAAAACGCGCAATTGCATCAGGAGCTGATGAAACGCTGGCAGCGCGCCCTGGCGGATGCGGATCTGTGGATTACCCAACTGTCCACCGGCTCCGCCCGGCAACGGGTGGCGCGCCTGTTGATCAAGCTGGTGTGCGATGAAGACCACCGCTGCCAACTGTTCAACCGGGAAGACATGGGCGCCATACTTGGCATCACCACCGAAACCGCCAGCCGCACCGTGGCCGATTTCAAACGCAAGGGGCTGCTCAAGGAAACCAAACCCAACCAGTATGTGGCGGATACGGACAGGCTGCTGGAAGTGGCGGAAGACCTGGTGTAGGCCTTGCCTACGGGCTGTGGGTGATTCCCGGCCCCTTTGACCAGGCGCAATATCCCGATAAAGGGATTAACATATATCTGCTATGCTTGCTGGCAGGAATCACCGGCTGACGTTTTACTATGCCCCACACATCTCAATCCTCCCCACAAAACCTGGAACCCGCCTGGCAAACCCTGCTGGCGCATGCGCAACAGATCAAACAGCAGCATCTAAGGCATTTGTTTGCAACAGATCCAAAACGCTTTGAACGTTTTTCCCTCGCTTCCGGGGAATTCCTCCTGGATTATTCCAAGAACCTGATCACGGATCAAACCCTGGAATTGCTGCTCCAGCTCGCCGATGGCGCAGACCTGAAAGGCTGGATCAAACGCATGTTCCAGGGAGAAAAAATCAACAATACGGAGGGCCGCGCCGTACTGCATACCGCCTTGCGCAACCAGTCCAACACTCCGGTCATGGTGGATGGCGAAGATGTCATGCCCGAAGTAAACCGGGTGCTGGCGCAAATGGAGGCCTTTTGCAACCGCATTCGTCAGGGCCAGTGGAAAGGCTACAGCGGCAAGCCCATCACGGATATTGTCAATATCGGCATCGGCGGGTCTGGCCTCGGCCCGCATATGGTCGCCACGGCGTTGCGCCCTTATTGGAAAGACGGCCTGAACGTCCATTTCGTATCCAACGTGGATGGCGCCGACATCAATGAAACCCTGGCGGGGATTTCCGCCGAAACCACACTCTTTATCATCGCCTCCAAAACCTTCACCACCCGTGAAACCATGACCAACGCCCATACGGCCAGGCAATGGTTTCTGCAACATAGCGGCAACGACCACAAGCGGGTACGCCACCATTTCGTGGCCGTTTCCACCAACGCGACTGCGGTCCGGGCATTTGGCATCGACCATGACAACATGTTCGAATTCTGGGACTGGGTGGGCGGTCGCTATTCCCTGTGGTCCGCCATTGGCCTGCCGGTGGCCCTGGTCGTGGGCATGGACAATTTCCGCAACCTGCTGGCTGGCGCCCACGAGATGGACCAGCATTTCTGCAATGCGGAATTCTCCGCCAATCTGCCGGTGATTCTCGGACTGCTGGGCGTCTGGTACCGGAATTTTATTGGCGTCGGCAACCACGCCATCCTTCCCTATGACCATTCGCTACGGCTATTGCCCGCCTACTTGCAGCAGGCGGACATGGAAAGCAATGGCAAACGGGTCACACGCGACGGAAGCCCCGTCGGCTACAGCACCGGGCCGGTGATCTGGGGACAGCCCGGCACCAACGGGCAGCACGCCTTCTTCCAGCTGATGCATCAGGGCACGGAGCTGGCGCCCGCAGACTTTATTCTGCCGGCACACACCCATCATCCCGTCAGCGAACACCACAAAATACTCTGCGCCAACTGTATCGCCCAGACCGAGGCGCTGATGCGGGGAAAAACCGAAGCAGAGGTTCGGGAAGAACTGGCGGCGGCTGGCATGGATGCAGCACGGATCGACAGACTCGCGCCCCACAGGACCTTCCCCGGCAACAAGCCCAGCAATACCTTGCTCATACGCAAGTTGACCCCACACAACCTGGGAAAACTGATCGCAATGTACGAACACAAGATTTTCGTTGAAAGCATCATTTGGAATATCAACGCCTTCGACCAGTGGGGCGTCGAGCTGGGCAAGCAACTGGCGGGGGTGATCGAGAAGGAGTTGGACAGCGCATCGCCCTGCACCGGCCATGACGGCTCCACCAACGGGCTGGTCAATTATTTGAAGAAACAGTGACTCTCACCGCAGGCCGCCGGGTCTGCCAGAACCATTGCAGCGGGTAACATCATGACGAGCAGTGATCAGGAAAAGGCGCAAGCAAAGCTTTACCAGTACTATACGCAAACCAAGAACGCCACCGAAGTGACGCGCAATACCCTGGTGCTGATTCTTGCTGGCGGACAGGGATCGAGACTCAAGGGCCTGACCAAATGGCGGGCCAAGCCAGCCGTACCCTTCGGCGGCAAATACCGGATCATTGATTTCGCCCTGTCCAACTGCATCAACTCGGGTTTGCGGCGCATCGGCGTGCTCACCCAGTACAAGTCCCACTCTCTGATCCGGCACCTGCAACGCGCCTGGAGCTTTTTACGCGCCGAGATCGGCGAGTTCGTGGAAATCCTTCCCGCCCAGCAACGCACCTCCACGGATTGGTATCTGGGCACGGCGGATGCGCTGTTCCAGAACATCGACATCATGCACCGCCATGCTCCCGACTATGTCATGGTATTGGGCGGCGATCACATCTACACCATGGATTACTCCAAGATGCTCATGGTGCACGTACGCTCCGAAGCAGACCTCACCATTGGCTGCATCGAGGTGCCCAAGGAACAGGCCCGGGAGTTTGGGGTTATGTCCGTGGATGCAAACTTGCGCGTCACCCGTTTTATGGAAAAGCCGGATGACCCGGAAACCATTCCGGGAAGTCCCGATACCTCCCTGGCGTCCATGGGCATTTATGTATTTTCCACCAGATTTCTGTACAACGCCCTCATCCGTGACGCCGAAGACCCGGATTCGGATCATGATTTTGGCAAGAACATCATTCCCCGAGCCATAAAGACAGCCAAGACCATCGCCTTTCCGTTCCGGGATGAGCAGGGCCAGCAAGCCTACTGGCGGGACGTGGGAACCGTGGATTCCTATTGGGAAGCCAACATGGAACTATGTGCGGTAGAGCCGGAGCTCAACCTGTACGACAGAAGCTGGCCCATCTGGACCTACCAGACCCAGCATCCACCGGCAAAATTCGTGTTCGACGACGAGGGTCGGCGCGGCGAAGCCATCGACTCCCTGATTTCCGGTGGGTGCATCATATCCGGCGCCAGAATCAAACGCTCGGTGATCTTCTTCGCCACCCGTGTCGAAAGCTATACCAGCATCAAGGACAGCGTAGTGCTTCCAAAGGTCACCATCGGCAAGAACTGCCGCATACAAAACGCTATTATCGACAAAGGCTGCCTCATTCCTGACGGCACCATCGTTGGCGAAAACCCTGAAAACGATGCAAAACGATTCCACATCACTCCCAAAGGCGTCGTCCTGATCACACCGGAAATGCTGGGGCAAAACCTGTTTGAAACCACAGCTGAGGAAAAATGAGCAATAAACTGAACCTGGTTCTATGCTGGCACATGCACCAGCCGTATTACAGGGAAGGACTGGAAGGAAGCTACCAACTGCCCTGGGTCTACCTGCACGGCATCAAGGATTACGACGACATGGCGGATCACCTGGAAAACCATCCGGGAATGAAAGCCGTGGTAAATTTTGCGCCGGTGCTGCTGGAGCAACTGGATGACTATTCCCGACAGATGGCGGCATTTCTCGATGGCGGCGAAAAAACCTCCGACCCGCTGCTGAACCTGCTGGGCGAGGCCACCGCCATTCCGGACAACGTCAGCGAACGGCGGGAGCTGATCCAAACCTGCCGGCGCGCCCATGCGCCACGCATGATCGATCCCTACCCACACTATCATGCCCTGCTGCAACAGTTTCCAAACACCGAAAAAGATGCCGGACAGGAAATGCTGCTCTCCTATCTCGACGAACAGTATTTCATCGACCTGTTGATGTGGTATCACCTGGCCTGGTGCAGTCATCGCCTGAAGCAGACAGCAGAAATCCGTTACCTGATCGAAAAGGCCAGACGCTTCACCAGCGAAGACCGGCGCATTCTGCTGAAAGTCATGCAGGAAACCCTGGCGAACATCATTCCCCGCTATCGCAAGCTGGCGGAAAGAGGGCAGATTGAAATCTCCATGACGCCTTGGGGACACCCCATCGTTCCTCTGCTCAACGACTTCAATAACATGACGGAAACCCAGCCGGACGCGCCCATGCCGGAGCATAGCCACTACCCCGGCGGCGAAGAAAGATCCCGCTGGCATTTGCTCCACGGCATACAGCAATTCGAGCGCTTCTTTGGCTTCAAACCCCAAGGGATCTGGCTCTCCGAAGGCGGAGTAAGCGATGACGCAGTGGAGCTGCTGGATGACCTGGATATTCAATGGACGGCTTCCGGAGAGGCCGTCTGGCATCACAGCTGCCTGACTTCCGCCTGCAACCCGGATGAGATGGCCTGCCGCAAGGCGCTGTTTATTCCATACCGGCTCAATGACAAAAAAACCCTGTTGTATTTTCGGGATGACGGTCTGTCTGATCTCATCGGCTTCGAATACAGCAAATGGCATGCCGATGACGCCGTGGCGGATTTCATGGGCCATCTGGAAAGAATTGCCGGATCACTTGGAGATGACGCCAGCAAGCATGTGGTTTCCGTGATCCTCGACGGGGAAAACGCCTGGGAATACTACCCGAACAACGGACACCATTTTCTCAGCGCGCTGTACCAGGCCATCAGCCAAAGCGAGGTCATACAGAGCACCACATTCGCCAAGGCCCATGCCGGTACGCGCAGGGGCGCGCTCACCCACCTGGTTCCGGGCAGTTGGGTCTACGGCAGCTTTTCGACCTGGATCGGCAGCACAGACAAAAACCATGCCTGGGACTTGCTGGCAGACGCCAAGACCGCCTTTGACGCAAGCATCGGAACACTAAAGAAAAAGGAAGCGGAAAAGGCAATGCGCCTGCTGGCGATTTGCGAAGGCTCGGACTGGTTCTGGTGGTTTGGCGACTACAATCCCTCCGACAGTGTCAACGATTTTGACCGCTTGTTCCGCAGCCAGCTCAAAACTCTGTATTGTCAACTTGGCCTGACCCCCCCCGCTTCCCTGGACACGCCGATTTCCAGCGGCGGCGGACACATGGAAAACGCCGGCACCATGAGGCGCAACTGACCATGAGCTATCGTTTCCAGCAAAGGCGCGCAGGGGTGTTGCTGCATCCGACTTCATTGCCTTCCCGCACCCTTGAAGACGCCGAGGCATGGCTGGATTTCCTGTCGAAATGCGGCCTGAGCATGTGGCAGATGCTGCCCCTGGGCGTGCCCCAGGAAGACTATTCTCCCTACCAGTGCCTGTCCGCCTTCGCCGTCAACCCGGCGCTGCTCGGCAGCCCCATGCCCCGGAATGCGCACAACAGTGAGTATCAGGACTTTTGCGCCCGGGAAGCCCATTGGCTGGATGACTATGCCCTGTTCATCTGCATCAAATCAGCCCAGGAAAACACCGCCTGGTTCGACTGGCCACAGGAACTGAAATGGCGCAACCAGGATGCGCTGCAACGATTTGCGCACACACAGCAGGACGAGCTGCAAGCAGTAAAATGGGAGCAATATCAACTGCACCAGCAATGGCGGAAACTGCGTGACAGCGCCGCCACCAGGGACATCCACCTGTTTGGCGACATGCCCATCTTTGTCGCCCACGACAGTGCGGATGTTTGGGCCTGCCCCCAACGCTTCCTCCTGGACGAACAGGGCATGCCCACCTGGGTGACAGGCGTGCCCCCGGATTATTTTTCCGCAACCGGGCAACGCTGGGGCAATCCGCATTACAACTGGGATTATCACATTGAAGAAGGTTTCCAATGGTGGCTGGCAAGGCTGGAGCACCATTTCCGCTGGTTCGACCTGGTGCGCATCGACCATTTCCGCGGGCTGCAGGCGGTATGGATGATCGACGCCAGGGAAGAAACCGCTGTCAACGGCCACTGGCAGGAAGTGCCCGGAGACCAGTTGCTGGCCGCCCTGAAAAAACACATCGATCCCCTGCCCCTGGTGGCGGAAGACCTGGGCATCATCACCCCGGAAGTACGCGCCCTCAAGCAAAAATACCATCTGCCCGGCATGGCCGTATTGCAGTTCGCCTTCGACGCCTTCGAGGACAACCCCCACAAGCCCGCCAATATCACCCCGAACTGCGTCGTCTATACCGGCACCCATGACAACGACACCACCCTGGGCTGGTACCAGTCCCTTGCGGAAGATGCCCGGCGATTCGTCCAGGAAATGCTGCATATGCCAGCGGATGGCGATATCGTAGACACAATGATAGATACTGCCATGGAATCCCGCGCCAATCTGGCCATAATACCGCTACAGGACTTTCTCAAGCTTGGCAGCGAAGCGCGCATGAACGTCCCCGGGACAGCCAACGGAAACTGGCGCTGGCAGTTCCACTGGGAACAATTATCCGCAGATGACCTGCCGGCGCGTATTCACAGTCAGGTCACTCGCAGCAAACGGAAACCCTCGCCATGAATCACCTGGAACGGCTGCAGCAAGGCCGCCATCACGACCCCTTCGACTATCTGGGGCGCCATCCCCTGAACCAGGGCTGGATCATCCGCGCCTTCATGCCCAGCGCGGAAGTGGTGGAACTGCAAGGCGTCGGCGCCATGAATCGGGTCGAGGGCTCGGATCTGTTCGTCATACGCCTGGATGAACAGCAACACCAGGCGCTTCCGCAACACTACACGCTGCGTTGGCAGGAAAAACACGACCAAAGCTGGCACCAGGCCATTTCCCCCTACAGTTTTGCCCCCCAACTCCGGGATTGGGACCTGCACCTGTTCAACGAAGGAAAACACCATCACGCCTGGCGTTTTCTGGGTGCGCAGCTGATGGAAATCGATGGCGTGCCCGGCTGCCTGTTCGCCGTATGGGCGCCTCATGTGCAAAGAATCAGCGTCGTTGGCGATTTCAACGGCTGGAACGGCCTGCGCCATCCCATGCGCAACCGGGGGCATTCCGGCGTTTGGGAATTGTTCATTCCCGGCCTGCACCCTGGAGACAGCTACAAGTACGAGCTGCTCAGCCACAGCGGCGAACTGCTCACCAAAACAGACCCATATGCCCAGCGCATGGCCATGCGCCCGGACACCACTTCCCTGATCACCAGCGCCAGCAGCTACGGCTGGCGGGATCAGGAGTGGATAGACAAACGCAGTCAATGGGACTGGCAACGCCAGCCCATCTCCATCTATGAAATGCATCCCGGCTCCTGGCGCCTGCACGAGGACGGCAGTTTCTATACCTGGAAGGAACTGGCGGCTGAATTGGTGCCTTATGTGAAAGAACTCGGCTATACGCATATCGAATTGCTGCCCATCATGGAGCACCCCCTGGACGAATCCTGGGGCTATCAGGTCTCCGGCTACTATGCGCCCACCGCCCGCTTTGGCGAGCCGGATGCTCTACGCCATTTCATCGACACCTGCCATCAACAGGATATCGGCGTACTCCTGGACTGGGTGCCCGCTCACTTCCCCAGGGATGAATTTGCACTGGCGCGCTTCACCGGCGAAGCCCTGTATGAACACGCCGATCCCAGAAAAGGCGAACACCGCGACTGGGGCACCCTGATCTTCGATTTCGGGCGTAATGAAGTACGCAACTTCCTGATCGCCAACGCCCTGTACTGGATCGAGGAATTCCATATCGACGGGCTGCGCGTGGATGCCGTGGCATCCATGCTCTATCTGGATTATTCCCGGGAAGACGGCGACTGGACACCCAATGAATTTGGTGGACGGGAACACCTGGAAGCCATTTCCTTCCTGCGCGAAATGAACGAAGTGGTGCATGGCGCCTTCCCCGGCGCCATCACCATTGCGGAAGAGTCCACCGCATGGCCCATGGTTTCCCGTCCCCCTTACATGGGCGGGCTGGGGTTCTCCATGAAATGGAACATGGGATGGATGCACGACACCCTGTCCTACATGGAAACCGACCCCATATACCGCAAGTACCACCATGACAAGCTGACCTTCAGCCAGCTCTATCTGTGGAGCGAGAATTTCGTCCTGCCCTTCTCCCATGATGAGGTGGTGCACCTGAAAAAAAGCATGCTGGACAAAATGCCCGGCGACGTATGGCAGCGCTTCGCCAACCTGCGCCTGCTGTACGCCTACCAGTACGCCCATCCCGGCAAGAAACTGCTGTTCATGGGCAGTGAATTCGGCCAATGGACAGAATGGAACGCAAAATCCGCATTGGACTGGCCACTGATGGAATTCCCCGATCACCAGGGAATCCACAAACTTGTTTCCGATCTGAACAAGCTGTATCGAAGCGAGGCGGCGCTGTTTCAAACCGACTTTTCCAGCGAAGGCTTCCAGTGGATCGACTGCCACGACAACGAGCAGTCCGTATTGAGCTTTATCCGCCGCAGCAAGGACAATCCCGACGATCTGCTGATCTGCCTGTTCAACTTTACCCCAGTGCCGCGCCTGGGATACCGCATCGGCGTACCCGGCGCAGGCGGCTACCGGGAATGCCTGAACAGCGACTCCAGCTGGTATGGCGGCAGCAATACCGGCAACGCCGGAAACATCGCCGTACAGCAAACTCCCTGGATGGGCTTTGAGCACTCTCTGGAACTTACCCTGCCGCCCTTGGCAGCGCTGATATTGAAACCCGAGCCATGAAGATTCTGTTTGCCGCAAGCGAAGCCTATCCACTGGTAAAGACCGGTGGTCTTGGCGATGTCATCCACGCCCTGCCCCGCGCCCTGCACCAGCAAGGCGTGGATGTGCGTATTATTCTGCCTGCCTACCGCCTGGTTCTGGAGCAGATCAGCAATCTGCGTATTGCCGGCTGGCTGCAGGTACAGGGCGCGGGCCGCCTGCACGAAATACGCATTCTGGAAACCACCGACCAGCGACTGGGCGTTCCCCTGCTGTTGGTGGACGCCCCCAACCTGTTTGACCGTCCCGGCAGTCCCTATCTGCATCCCGACGGTTACAACTGGCACGACAACGCCGAACGCTTCAGCGTCTTTTCCCGCGCCGTGGCGCAAGTCGCTTCCTCCACCGGCATGCTCGACTGGAAACCGGATGTAGTGCATGCCCATGACTGGCAGACAGGTCTGTTGCCCGCCTTCCTCAAGCTTATTCCCGATGCGCCCGCCAGTGTGTACACCATTCACAATCTGTCCTACAGCGGCATTTTCTCCCATGAGGAATTCGCCCAGTTGCATTTACCGGGAGAATGGTGGTCGGCAGACGCCCTGGAATTCTTTGGCAATTTTTCCATGCTCAAGGGCGGCATTATCTTTGCAGACAAAGTAACCACCGTCAGCCCCACCTATGCCCGGGAAATCCAGACCCCAGGCTTTGGCTATGGCTTCGACGGCGTATTGCGTTCCCATGATCACAAACTTCGCGGCATACTGAACGGCATTGATCAGGAGATCTGGAATCCGGCCACGGACCCCCACCTGCCGCACCACTACTCCCTGAAATACCACTACCTGGCCGGCAAGCGGAACAACAAGAAGGCGCTGCTGAAGCAGCTGGGCGTCGAGCTAAAGGACGAACAACTGCATACGCCTCTTCTCGGCTTTATCGGCAGACTGGTGGAACAAAAGGGCGTGGATCTGCTGTTGCAGATCATTCCCCATATTCTGGACAATCATGATGTACGCCTTGTCATACTGGGATCCGGCGAAAAACACTTTGAAAACGCCCTGCGGGAACTGGCGGCGTTGTACCCGCAACGGCTGCTGCTCACCCTGGGTTATTCCGAGGAGCTCGCCCACCGCATCGAAGCGGGCGCAGACCTGTTTCTCATGCCCTCCCGCTTCGAACCCTGCGGGCTAAACCAGATGTACAGCCTGCGATATGGTACGCCTCCCCTGGTGCATCAGGTTGGCGGCCTTGCAGATACCGTCGTGGACGCCACACAGGAAAACCTGAAAAACAACACCGCCACGGGTTTTGTCTTTTATGAACCCAGCACCGGAGCAATGCTGCACGCCATCGAACGCGCCCTGGATCTGTACAAGAAACCGGCCAGCTGGCACAAACTGATGCGCACCGCCATGGCCCAGGATTTCGGCTGGAACAAAAGCGCCAACGAGTACATTCGGTTATACGAAGAAGTCGGCAAATAGGCCAACAACAGTATTAACCTGGCACCAATAGATACCATGTTCAGGGCGTCAGGCAGGTGTCAGAACAAGGCGCAGCGCGCAGGCAAGAGTTGTTCCCTTGTCAAGGGTTGCAACGCCGTACTGGCGCCTGCCTGACGCCACTAACTTATTGTTATATATTGAAAGGTCGTCGCCTGCTGGCCCGCGAACTGCATTCGATCCACTGGCTTTAGAATGACTCAAGCGGCGTGGCTCCGCCTTGCCGCGAACCAGCAGGCGACGACTGAACATGATATCTATTGATGCCAGGTTAATAACATCCCAGACTTGGGCATTTGCCGCTACAATACCCTATTATCGATACAACACCCGAGTTTCTCCACAAATGAACACCCAAGAAGACCTCTGCGTCCTGCCGGAAACCGAAAGGCTTCCCTCTGACGCAAAGTCGCTCGAACAGGATTTCCGCCGCTACCTGATTCATCATCTGGGCCGGTTTCTTGGTTGCAACCCTCACTATCTGTATGAGGCACTGTCGCTGACCGTGCGCGACCGCATCATGACAGACTGGCGCAACACCTGGCTGCAGCACCGGCGGCCGGAGCAGCGGCGCGCCTACTATCTGTCTCTGGAATTCCTCATCGGACGCGCCCTGGGAAATCATTTGCTGAACATGGATCTTGCTGGCGAGACAGCCAAAGCCGTACAGAACTTCTCCCTGTCCCTGGAGGAAATACAATCCCAGGAGCCAGATGCCGGCCTGGGCAATGGCGGCCTCGGCCGCCTGGCCGCCTGCTTCATGGACAGCTGCGCAACCCTGAAGCTGCCTGTGGTCGGATACGGTCTGCGCTATGAATACGGCATGTTCCGCCAGCGCATCGAAAACGGCTACCAGAAAGAAGAACCGGATCACTGGCTGCGTGATGCAAACCCCTGGGAACTGGAGCGCGCAGAATACACGCAAATCGTACAATTCGGCGGTCATACGGAACATTTCACCAACCGCCGCGGTGAACCCAGAACCCGCTGGCTGGACACAGAAGACGTACTCGCCATTCCCTTCGACGTCCCCGTATCCGGTTACCGCAACGGCGTAGTGAACACCCTGCGCCTGTGGAAAGCCACGGCGACGGACGAGTTCAACCTGGATGAGTTCAATGCCGGCAGTTATCCGGAATCCGTCGCGGCCAAAAACGATGCCGAGCACATCACCATGGTGCTCTACCCCAACGACTCCAGCGAGAACGGCAAGGAACTGCGCCTGCGCCAGCAGTATTTCCTGGCCTCCGCCAGCCTGCAGGACATTATCCGCCAATGGGAGCTCATACACGGAGAAGACTACGGCAATTTCGCTGCGCAAAATGTTTTTCAACTCAACGACACCCACCCCGCCATTGCAGTGGCGGAGCTGATGCGCATTCTCGTCGATGACAAGCACCTTTCCTGGGAACAGGCCTGGAAAATCACCACTGCCACCATGGCCTACACCAATCACACCCTTCTTCCCGAAGCGTTGGAGCGCTGGCCGGTACAGCTTTTTGAACGCTTGTTGCCGCGCTTGCTGGAAATCATCTATGAAATCAATGCACGCTTCCTGAAACAGGTGGCGATTCGCTGGCCCGGCGACAGCGACCGCCGCCGCCGCATGTCCATTATCGAGGAAAGCAACGGCAAGTCCGTGCGCATGGCCTATCTGGCGATTGTCGGCAGTTTTTCCGTCAACGGCGTGGCGGAACTGCATTCGGATCTGCTGAAGAAAGGACTGTTCCGGGACTTCTATGAACTCTGGCCGGAAAAATTCAACAACAAGACCAATGGCGTTACGCCGCGACGCTGGATCGCCCACGCCAACCCGGAGATGACGGCGCTGATCAGCAGCAAGATTGGCGACGAATGGATATCGGATCTGTCAAAGATCGAACAACTCAAGCCCTATGCGAACAGCAGTAACCACAAGGACTTCCACGCCCAGTGGCAGGCGGCCAAAATGGCGAACAAACGCCAGCTGGCCGAACTGGTGAAAGAAGAATGCGGAGTGGATTTTCCCCTGGACTCCCTGTTCGACGTTCAGGTAAAACGCATCCATGAATACAAGCGCCAGCTACTCAATGTGTTGCATGTGATTCACCTCTATAACCGCATTCGCCACGGCGATACCGCCGACTGGACCAACCGCTGCGTCCTCATCGGCGGCAAGGCCGCTCCCGGCTATTTCATGGCCAAGCGCACCATCAAGCTCATCAACAATGTCGCGGAAATCATCAACAGCGACCCCGAGGTGGGCGACAAGCTCAAGCTCGCCTTCCTTCCCAACTACCGGGTGTCCAGCATGGAAGTGATCGCCCCCGCCACGGATCTTTCCGAACAGATTTCCACCGCCGGCAAGGAAGCATCCGGCACCGGCAACATGAAGTTCATGATGAACGGCGCCCTGACCATCGGCACCTACGACGGCGCCAATATCGAGATACTGGAAGCGGTGGGCGTGGACAACTTCTTCCTGTTCGGCCTCAAGGTCGATGAAGTGGAGGAAATGAAAACCCATTACGACCCGCAGGGCATGATCGCCGCAGATGAAGACCTCAGAGCGGTGTTCCACCTCCTGGAGAGCGGCCATTTCAATATCGAGGAACCGGGTATTTTCGACCCCATCATCGCCGCCATGAAGGACCCCCATGATCCATGGATGACGGTGGCGGACTTTCGTAGCTACGTCGAAGCCCAGCAACATGCCGCCAGCGCCTACCGGGACCGGCAGCACTGGACGCGCATGAGCATCATGAACACCGCCTGCAGCGGCTTTTTCTCCACCGACCGCACCATGCAGGACTACAAC
This sequence comes from Sedimenticola sp., assembly GCA_027068795.1. Taxonomy (GTDB): domain Bacteria; phylum Pseudomonadota; class Gammaproteobacteria; order Chromatiales; family Chromatiaceae; genus Thiolapillus. The sequence goes on from JAMOMB010000080.1 coordinate 25,150, forward strand.
AACGATATCTGGAAGCTGAACCCCATGGATTTGGGATAAGCCCCTGAAAGAGCCGGGAGGGGCAAGACGGGTCAACTTCCGTTGCGCATCTCCCGCCTGGCCTTGCTTCCCCAGTTCACTACATAGCCCAGGCCACTGAGCACCGTGGTCACCGCCACCGCCCATAGCATCCAGGGGAGCGCCCAGGAAAACTCGCGGGAAAAACCAAGACCATACACCACCAGCAGCACCAGGAAGATCTGCAGGCCGGTATTGAGCTTACTGATCAGGCTTGGCTGCGCATCCAGTTGCTGCACCCGGAAGTTGTACGCCGCCGCGCCCGCCACGATGACGATATCGCGCAGCACCACCAAGCCCACCAACCACCAGGGCAACGCCTGCAGCCAGCCCAGGCAAAGATAGGCGGAAACCAGGAGAAACTTGTCCGCCAGGGGATCGAGAATCCCCCCCAGGCGGCTCTGCCACTTGAACTGGCGCGCCAGAAACCCGTCCAGGGCGTCAGAGATTCCTGCCACGAAAAACAGGAGCATGGCGCTTTGGTAGTGGTGATTGAGCAACAGCCAGATCACCGGAAACACCAGTATCACCCGGGCAATACTGATGAGGTTGGGAATATCTCTTGCCTTCAAGCGGAAACCCTCAGCAGGCTGAGGCGCAGCATGCATCCATAGTGGCGGACAGAAAGCAGCATCTACCTGAGCCGGTAGGTCAGCTCGAGACGGCCCGGGCCAACTGCCTCATCATCCGGGATGCTGACAACCGGTGTCAACACTGTTTCCAGGGACAGTCTTTGCACCAGAATGTCCCGCCCGCCCCGCACTTTTGCCTGGATCAACAGCTGATCCCCCGAAGACTCGAGGATGGCATATTCGGAAATGACATCCAGCAGATCCAACAGCCGAATCAGACGAGCATATTCCCGCAGGCCATCGATACCCAGAAAACGCAGCAGCAGCGGTTCCGCCCCGCCCAAATCACTGCCGGGCACATATTGATCCGCCAGCCAGTCCATGGCCTTGTCGATGCCGGCGCCCAGGGTTTCTTCCGCGCTGGCGGCGGCGCTACTGAAATCCTGCTCCTTGCCGGGCAGCAGCAGCGTCCATTTCGCCGTCCATTCATTGCCGGCCTGACGCAATCGCCCCAACAACACCAGGGGTTCGCCATAGCGAACCGACGCCTTCTCTATACTCTCCCGGTCCACCGCCCATACGTCACCGATTCGCAAGGCCGATTGGTCTTCAAGATCCATGATCGGCAGCAACAGTGGCAAGCCCCGTTGCCTGGCAGCCTCCTTGGCCGCCTGCACCAGATCGGTATCTTTTTCCGGATCCAGAAAGGCGCGATGCCCGTTTGTCTCCCGCACCAGCCACAACAGCACCTCCGGCCTGCCCTTTTCCCAAACGGACAACCCCAGGTTGCGCAAGGCTTTCTGCACAGCGCCCTTTTCAAACGCCACCCATATCCAGCGTTTGTCCGCTGCACCTTCGGTTTCCGCCGCTTCACTGCGATAGCGGAACTGCTGCACATGGTCTTCCGCATGCTCCAGCAGCGCCTGCATGCCGCTACGCCCCCTGAGATTGCGGTGCCCGGAGGCCTTGACCAACACCTTTTCGAACGCCTCGCGGATACTGGTCTTGCGCGCCTCTGGAGAAGCATCGGCAACAGGCACCTCAGCAGAATACAATCCTGGCGCAGCCAGCAGCGCGGGGGACATGGAAAACAAGAAACAGAAAAAAAACAGACGGGAACTCTTCATGCAGCCATTCTACTGACAAATACCGGCGCTAGCCAACAGTCCGCACAGGCAAATCTTGGTACAATATCCGCCCGATCCGTTTCCTTTTTGCAGGAGTGCGCCGTGTCCTCCCCTACATCTCCAACCGAAGGACTGAGCTACCGCCAGGCCGGCGTGGATATCGATGCCGGAAATACCTTGGTGGAAAACATCAAACCCCTGGTCAAAAACACCTTCAGACCGGGGGTGCTGGCCGGACTGGGGGGGTTTGGCGCCCTGTTCGAACTGCCTGTACATCAGTACAGGGAACCTGTGCTGGTGTCGGGAACGGATGGCGTGGGCACCAAACTCAAGCTGGCGATGATGCTGGACAAACACGACAGCATCGGCATCGACCTGGTCGCCATGTGCGTCAACGACATCGTGGTGGCGGGAGCCGAGCCACTGTTTTTTCTGGACTATTTCGCCACCGGCAAGCTCCTGGTGGATCGCGCCACGGACATCGTATCCGGCATCGCCAAAGGTTGCGAGCTGGCGGGCTGCGCCCTGACCGGGGGTGAAACCGCGGAAATGCCGGGCATGTACCAGGGCGATGACTATGATCTGGCCGGCTTCAGCGTAGGCATTGTCGAAAAGTCAAACATCCTGCAAGGCGACAAGGTAACAGCCGGAGACGTCTTGCTGGGGCTGGCTTCCTCCGGGCCGCATTCCAACGGCTATTCCCTTATTCGCAAGGTAATCGAGATCAGCCACGCGGATCTTGCAGCGGATCTGGATGGCCGGCCATTGGGAGAGGCCCTGCTCCAGCCGACGCGCATCTATGTGAAACCCCTGCTGGCGCTGATGCAGGAAATCGACGTGCATGCCCTGGCGCATATTACCGGCGGCGGACTCACGGAGAACATTCCCCGGGTGCTGCCGGCAAACACCACAGCCCGTATTGACGCCGCCGGCTGGCCCCGCCCTGCGGTATTCCAGTGGTTGCAGGAAAACGGCAACATCGATTCCACGGAAATGCTGCGCACCTTCAATTGCGGCATCGGCATGGTGGTGTGCGTGGCCGCCAAGGACGCGGCCCGGGCGCAAAGCATTCTGGAACATGCAGGCGAAACCGTATATGTCATCGGCAACATCCAGAACAGTAGCCATGAAACCCCCTGCGTGGAATATGCCTAGACTTCCCGTTGTTGTACTGATTTCCGGCGGCGGCACCAACCTGCAAGCCATTATCGACGCAGCGCAAAAGGATCTGCCGGTGGAAATCAAAGCGGTAATCAGCAACAAGCCCGGCGCCTACGGACTGGAGCGGGCCAGGAAGGCCGACATCGCGGTTGCAACCCTGGATCACCGGCAGTTTCCAGACCGGGAAAGTTTCGACCAGGCCCTGGCCGAGCTCATCGACAGCTACCAGCCACGGCTGGTGCTGCTGGCGGGGTTCATGCGCATTCTGACTCCGGGTTTCGTGCGCCGCTACCATGGCCGCATGCTCAACATCCACCCTTCCCTGCTGCCGGATTTTCAGGGCTTGCATACCCACCAGCGCGCACTGGAAGCGGAAGTGGAAGAGCACGGCGCCAGCATCCACTTCGTTACCGAAGAACTGGACGGCGGCCCCGTCATCCTTCAGGCCAGGGTTCCCGTGCTATCCGGCGACGATGCCCAAACCCTGGCGGCGCGGGTGCTGGAAAAAGAGCATATTATCTATCCCCTGGCGGTACGCTGGTTCGCCCAGGGCCGCCTGTCCCTGAATGACAGGGACCAGGTGGTGCTGGACGGGAAAATCCGCAGCACCCCGGTGCAACTGGAGCAGGTTGCCATCGATTGACCATCTGAAACCGACCAAAGCTGACTATCAATGAAACGTAGCCTAGAACTCACCACTCTTTCCCGGGAGCACCACCAGTCCCTGCGCCTGGCGAACCATTGCCTGAATATCGCTGCCGCAGGCGACAGGGAACAATGCCGGGCCTTGTGCCAGCATATTCTGCGCATCTTTGACGAGGAACTGGATCCTCATTTCCGCAAGGAAGAAGCAAGTATTTTCAACATAACCGCAGCCATGGGCGGGGAAATTCATGACCTCGGCCTGCGACTGGCGGAAGAACACGAACAGATGCGCGCCATGGCCGCAAAAATGGGGCAAGGCGACTGCGGCAAGCTGGCAGCGTTTGGCAAATTGCTCAAAGAACACACCCGCCTGGAAGAACGCAAACTCTTTCCCCTGGTGGAAGCGCAATTCAGCAACGACCAATTGGCGCAGATACAGGAAAAAACCCAGGACTCACCTGGGCAACACAATACTTGCTATCAACCCTGACCGCCCGTCAGCACGGTTCTTGAGAATCAGCCCGGCGCCAATGCTTTCCGCCGCCTGGCTGACAATGGACAACCCGAGGCCGCAGCCCTGGACTTCCTGCCCGGCCAAACGGGTAAACCGCTCCCGAACCTGCTCCAACTGATCTTCGGGAATGCCCGGCCCGTCATCCTGGATGCTGAGAATGGTTTCCGCATCGTCCTGAATGATGGTGCATCGAACCTGGCTGCCGGGCGGGCTGTAGCGGATCGCATTGTCCAGCAGGTTGCGCAAAATGGCGTGCAGCAAATCGTGGTTGCTGTTGATCGGCCTCAAGGCGGATACAGGGTATTCCTGCACAACACGGATACCTTTTTCCGCCGCCGCAGCAGACAACAGCTCTTGCAGATCCCGGCACAGATCAACCAGATCGATTTCTTCAAGCTCCACCGTACCGTTCTCGGGCGACACACGGGCCAGCGCCAGCAGCTGCTCGACCATATGGGTGCTCTGATCAACGGCGTGGATCACCTTTTCCAGGGACTGACGGCTCTCTTCCAGACTGCCGGCCCGCAAAGCCAGCTGTGAATGCAGGCGGATGGCGCTCAGGGGAGTGCGAAGCTCATGGGAGGCATCCGCGGTAAAGCGCCGCTCCCGGGAAATCGCCGCATTCAGTCTCGCCAGCAATGCGTTCAAGGCCTTGACCAAAGGAACCAGCTCCTTGGGAATATGATTGCCAACCACCGGCGACAGCTGGTGAATATTACGATTGCCGACTTCCGCGGAAAGACGCCGCAGGGGGTGCAACCCCCGCTCTACGGTCACGGCGATAATCAGCGCAAACAGGGGAATGGCCCAAAACATGACCCCCAGGGACTCCAGGGCAAAATACCAGGACAGCTCCTCCCGAACCACGGTATCTTCCGAGGTGTAAACGCGATAATCACTGTTCGCCAGGTGCAAACCGAATACCCGCCAGCGTTGCTTCCCGTTGGTCACATCACGAAAACCCGCAATCGTACTCAACGCCTCGTCCGGCGCATAGGAGGACTTGAGAACCAGCTCATCCCCATGCCAGACCTGATAGCTGATGAATTTCTCGTATTTGTATTTGTTGCTTTGATCCAATGGCACGGCAATGGTTGATGGCAGCCCTTTTCCCTCACCATCCGCCATGGCGATCTGCCCGATCAGCCTGGCCGTTTGCGCCAGTTCCGCATCAAAAATCTCCTCGATTTCATGCAGTGCTTTCAGATAACTGATCAGCAGCATGACCAGCAGCGTCAGGGCAAGAAATCCCATTACCCGCACCAATACCTGTTTACGAATGGAATGCATGGCGCAGCGCCTATCCGATTCTATAGCCGCTGCCGCGCACTGTTTTTATCAGCTGCTGACCAAGCTTTTTTCTGAGATTGTAGATATGCACTTCCAGGGCATTGCTGCCGATTTCCACGTCCCAGCCATACATGGCTTCTTCCAGGCGGCTGCGGGACACTACCCTGCCCCGGCTTTCCAGCAGATAGCGCAGAACAATAAACTCCTTCAATGTAAGTTCCACTTCCTCCCCGTTCTTCCGAACCGTCTGCGCAGCGGGATCCAGCACGACATCTGCATGTTCAAGCAAGGGACTGCTGCGCCCCTGGCTGCGCCGGATCAAGGAGCGCAGGCGCGCCGCCAGTTCATCCAGATCGAAAGGCTTGGCAAGATAATCATCCGCCCCCAGATCCAGGCCGGTGACACGCTCATTGACATTGCCCCGGGCCGTCAGGATCAAGACAGGGACAGTGCTCTTTCTGCTGCGCAATTCCCTGAGAACATCCAAGCCGTCGAGGTTTGGCAGCCCAAGATCCAGAACCATTACATCAAAGGACTCATTGAGCGCAGCCTCCAGGCTTTGCCTGCCATCCTTGAACCAGTCTACGGTGTAACCCTCTGACTGCAGGGCGGATTTCAGTCCATCGCCCAGCAGCGGATCATCTTCCGCCAGCAGGAGCCTCATAGGCAGCCACCCTCGTTCGCAAAATTTTTCATGGCCATATGTGATTTCTTCAAGATTGCATCCACAAACCCTGAAACAGTTTATTTGCACAGGAACACAAAGCAAATAGTGTACCTGCAAATTCTTAGTAGAGCCTTAACAGATTGTTGAAAAAGACATTTTTCCCGGCAACCCGGATCAGCCCCGCTGGAGCAGCATAATTTCCCCCCAGCACAGGCCACACCCCCGCCGGGAAGGCATTAGGCGCAGATCAAACAAACCCTGAATTCCCGTGGACTTTTTGCAAAAGCACTTCTATTCTTCTGGCTTACCCTGTCTTCCCAATCGTAAATAAAGAGGTTCGCCATCATGGATTTCACGCCTTTGTTGACCGCACCGGTTCTCGCCATCGCAGCCGCACTCGTCATTATTTGCACATGGATCGGCTACGCCATCGGAAAATCCAACGAAGGCAAACGCAAGGAAGCAGCCCTGTCAGAAGCGAAAAAGAACGCCGAAGAAGCCATGGCCAAACTGCAGAACACCCATGAAAGCCAGCTCGACGTACTGCAAAAAACCTTTTCCGGCGATCTGGAGAAGGAGAAAAAAGCCGCGGCAGAACAAATCGAGCGCTTGCACCAGGCCCACCAAAGCGTGGTGGACTCTTTGAAGGCCAGCCGCACAGAGGAGGTGGAGGGCTTGCGCAAGGAGCATGAGACAGCCCTGGAAAAGCTGGGCAACCAACATCAAACAGATCTGCAGCAACTGCGCCAGGACCACGAACAGGCGGTTGCAACGCTCCGGCAACAGGCCGACCAAACCCTCGCCCAGGTCAAGCAGGACAATGAGCGGCGCATTCAGGAACTCAATGACCGCCACAGCGCGGAAACCGAACGCCTGAACAAACAGATTTCCGAATACCGGGAAAAGCAGGAAACCCTGTACGCCACCATCTCCGAGCTGGAGACAAAAGTCATCGAACTGCAAAACGAGATGCGCGAAACCAAGCTGAACAACATGTTCTCCGTATCAAAGTCCGGCGAAAAACTCATCCGCGTGGTGCGCAGCGTACAGGAGCTGGCCAGCGAGCTGGACGAGACCTCCCGCGCCGTTACCGGGGGGGATTATTCCTTCTTCGAACAGATCAAGGATCAGCGGGACCGGGACGTGGTGCTCAGTCTCACCGGCGGCAATCCCATCGAAGAAGCCCCCGTCAAGGAAGAAGCAGAGACCACTGAAATAGAGGACGCAGAAGAAGCGCCGGAGAAAGCATCAGAGGAAAAAGCCGAAGAAAAGAAAAGCGCAGAAGAATAGCCGGGTGAATAATAACCGGCTCAAGCCTTGGGCAGGGTCACCCCTTTTTGCTTCTGGTACTTGCCGCCGCGATCCTTGTAGGAGGTTTCGCAAACCTCGTCTGACTCGAAGAACAGCATCTGCGCCACGCCTTCGTTGGCGTAGATTTTGGCTGGCAAAGGCGTGGTGTTGGAAAATTCCAGGGTCACATGGCCCTCCCATTCCGGTTCCAGGGGAGTGACATTGACGATGATGCCGCAACGGGCGTAGGTCGATTTTCCCAGACAGATGGTCAATACGCTGCGGGGAATGCGAAAATATTCCACGGTGCGCGCCAGGGCAAAGGAGTTGGGCGGAATAATACAGACATCCGATTTCACATCCACAAAACTGCTGTCGTCAAAGTTCTTCGGATCCACCACTGCCGAGTTGATGTTGGTGAAGATCTTGAACTCATCCGCGCAGCGTACGTCATACCCGTAGCTGGAGGTTCCATAGGAAATCATCCGCCCATTGGAACCGTCGCGGATCTGCCCTGGTTCGAAAGGCTCGATCATGCCCTGTTCATCCGCCATGCGGCGAATCCATGTATCTGACTTGATGCTCATTGCGGTGTTGTTCCCGGCGCTAGAAAAAGAAACCTGCGCAAGTATAACGAAAAAAGCCGGATCTTTGCCCTCCTCGATGTGGCTCCGGGTGAATAACGGCTCCTAGCCCGGACTAGCTTCGCCCATGCTTTTCCGCTTTCTCGCACAGCATGTCCAGATCCGCGGCTTCGAAAAACTCTTCGGGTTCCATTTGCTCCTGCAGGATGGCCGAACCAATACTCAGGGACACGCCAATCTGCTGCTCGCCATAGGAACAACGCATGTTTTCAACCGCCTTTCTGATACGCGAGCACAACACCCTCACCCCTTCCTGATCCATATTGGGAAGCAGCAACACAAACTCATCCCCGGCAAAGCGGAAAACCATATCCGAGCGCCTGACGGCTTTTGCGAGGAGCCCGGCAATTTGCGCCAGAACCTGATCCCCGGCCAAATGACTGATTTCGTCATTGATTTGCTTGAACGAGTCGATATCTATCACCATCAAGGCCAGGGGTTGGTTTTCACGCCGCGAGCGGCTCATCTCCCGGGCCAGGTTGTCCATCAGGGAACGCCGGTTCTTCAAACCGGTCAGGGGATCGCGGGAGGCCGCCTGCAGGGCGGTATGATAGTGGATGGCGTTTCGCATGGGCAATGCCAGGGAGGCCAGCAGTATTTCTATCTTGCGAAGCTCTTCAGCAGAGAAGTGCTTGCGGCGACTGAACCTGACTTCACCCAGCCGCTCCTCTGCAAGAGTAAGGTTGTAGTCTGCGCGATGCTGCTCTTCATGGCCCTGGCGCAAGTCGATCTCCTTTTCCACATTGCGATAACGCATTCCCTGACAAGGCACCAGCAGATTGAGATGCTGAAAGAATATCTTCAGGAGCTGCTCCGGATCCAGACTGCTCTGCAAGGCAAACAGAAGCCCTTTGCGCCCGGCGTCCTGTTTTTCCTGCGCCATTTTTGCAACATCCAGCAAACGACGGCTGTTACTGCTGTAGATATTCGCGGTGGTATGGAAATTCATATTCACTTGCTCGTCCTCGATACGGATTTACAAGATTACAAGCGAATTTCATGCCAACACCCCTTGCCGGCACAAGACGGAAGCCATGCAGGAACTACCAGGTTCCAAAAATCTTGTTTTAAGTACCTGTAATTACAGATCATTGACTGGATTCCCGCCCAACCCTCCCGGGCTTTCTCAGCATTGGCGCCATATTGCATACAGCGAGGCAAAAGCTTGCCGCCGGCTGCCGGAACCTGCTGCCGCATCGCCAAAAAAATGACGGGGCGGGGATCGGGAACGCAACCGCGATCCATCGATTCTTGAAAACTTTGGACGCCGGCCTGCGCCGACAGGAAGAAAATCAGATTCTTCAAGGCGACCTGCAGTAGCCGGGAAATCTGGGCGAAGACATATCATCAGCCCCGCATCATTTTGCGAATCTTCCTTTTTTCACCCCGCCAAGGCGCCAGCGCCAACGCCAGGATGCAATAATGAAAAAGCCCCCTGCCAGGAAGGGCCAGGGGGCTTGCTGCAGTCTCGTAACCGCCTGAACGGGCCAGGCGCCAAATCAGTTGTTCTGGATAACGATATTGGGAAACTTGGCTGCATAGCTCTTGGCCTGGATGGCCAGCTTGGCGGCCGCCTTGCGGGCGATTTCCCGGTAGATTTCCGACGTACGGCAGTCTGGTTCGGCAACCACGGTGGGCTTGCCTGCGTCGGTTTCCTCGCGGATGCGTTTTTCCAGGGGCAGTGCGCCAAGAAAATCCACGCCGTATTGCTCGGACATGCTCTTGCCGCCGCCTTCGCCGAAGATGTGTTCCTCGTGGCCGCAGTTGGAACAGATGTGGATGCTCATGTTCTCCACGATGCCCAACACGGGCACTTCCACCTTTTCGAACATCTTGAAGCCCTTGCGTGCATCCAGCAGGGCGATGTCCTGGGGGGTGGTGACGATGATGGCGCCGGACACGGGCACTTTCTGCGCCAGGGTCAGCTGGGTGTCCCCGGTGCCGGGAGGCAGGTCGATGATCAGGTAATCCAGGTCAGACCAGTTGGTGTCGTTGAGCAATTGCTCCAGGGCCTGGGTGACCATGGGGCCACGCCAGATCATGGGGGTCTCCTCGTCGATGAGGAAGCCGATGGACATGGCCTGCAGGTGGTAGCTGTTCATGGGCTCCAGGGTCTTGCCGTCCTTGGATTCCGGCTGGCCGGAAATACCCAGCATGCGCGGCTGGGAGGGACCATAGATATCCGCATCCAGGATACCCACTTTCGCGCCCTCCTGGGACAGGGCCAGGGCCAGATTCACAGCGGTGGTGGATTTTCCCACGCCGCCTTTGCCGGAGGCCACGGCAATAATATTCTTGATGTTGTCGATAGGCTTGAGGGATTTCTGCACGGAATGGGAGGCAACCTCCCAGCTCAGATCCACCTCGCAATCGCTCACGCCGTCTACACCCTTTACCACATCACAGATGCTTTGCCCGATCTGATCGGCAACGCTCTTCACGGGAAAGCCAAGAACCACGCGCAACACAACCTTGCCGCCATCAATCCGGATGTCCTTTACCGCCTTGGCGCTGACCAGATCCTTGCCCATGTTCGGCTCAATATAGCCTTTCAGGGCTTCTTCAATCGCTTCTTTGGTCACTTCGGACATGTTCTTAACTCCTGCCGCGGGGGCAAAATAAAATCTTCGATTGGGCGCGATTTTACACCACCCGCCCCCTAATACCAACGAAAACACTCGGACATTATCCACCTATTCTGTGGGATAATGGCTGGCTTTCCTGATCATTTGACAGTTAGTCGGCAATACCCATGAGAAAAATACTGGTTACCAGCGCCCTGCCCTACGCCAATGCGCCCTTGCACATCGGCCATATCGTGGAATACACCCAGACAGACATTTGGGCGCGTTTCCAGAAGATGCGCGGCAATGCCTGCTGGTACATCTGCGCCGATGACGCCCATGGCACCCCCATTATGCTCCATGCCCGGCAAAAGGGCATCGCGCCGGAAGAATTGATTTCCGCCATGTCAGCGGAGCATCAGGCGGATTTCCGGGATTTTCACATCAGTTTCGACAACTACCACTCCACCCATTCGGAGGAAAACCGGGAGCTGGCCGGCCTCATCTACGAGCGCAACCTGGCGGCGGGCCACATCACCAGCCGCAAGATCGTGCAGGCCTACGATCCCGAGGAAAAGATGTTCCTCCCCGACCGCTTCATCAAGGGCGAGTGCCCCAAATGCGGCGCAGCGGATCAGTATGGCGACAACTGCGAGGTCTGCGGCGCCACCTACAGCCCCACGGAACTGAAGAACAGCTATTCCGTGGTTTCCGGCGCCAAGCCTGTAGAGAAGGAAACCGAGCACTTCTTCTTCAAGCTGGCGGACTTCGAGGACATGCTCAGGAAATGGACCCGGGGCGGCCACCTGCAACCGGAAGTGGCCAACAAGCTGGACGAATGGTTCGAGGCGGGTCTGCGCGAATGGGACATCAGCCGCGACGCACCCTATTTCGGCTTCGAGATCCCCGGTCATCCCGGCAAGTATTTCTATGTCTGGCTGGACGCACCCATCGGCTACATGGCCAGCTTCAAGAATTTCTGCGAAAAGCGGGGACTGGATTTCGATGAATACTGGAGCGAAGAATCCGACACCGAGCTGTATCATTTCATTGGCAAGGACATTATCTATTTCCACGCCCTGTTCTGGCCCGCCATGCTGGACGGCGCAGGCTTTCGCAAGCCCACCACCATCCACGCCCACGGCTTCCTCACCGTGGACGGACAGAAAATGTCCAAGTCCCGTGGCAGCTTCATCAAGGCGCGCACCTATCTGGACAACCTGGATCCGGAATATCTGCGCTACTACTTTGCCGCCAAGCTGGGTTCCGGCGTGGACGATATCGACCTGAATCTGGAAGACTTCGTACAGCGGGTCAACGCCGACCTGGTGGGCAAGGTGGTGAACATCGCCAGCCGCTGCGCCGGCTTCATCAGCAAGCGCTTCGACGGCAGGCTGTCCGCCAAGCTGGCCGAACCTGAATTGTTCAAGGCCTTCGCTGACGCCAGGGACACCATCGCCGAGCACTACGAAAAGCGCGAGTTCAGCCGCGCCGTGCGCAAGATCATGGCCCTGGCGGACAAGGCCAATCAATACATCGACGAAAAACAACCCTGGGTCGTGGCCAAAAAAGAAGGCCGTGAACAGGAATTGCAGGACATCTGCTCCACGGGCATCAACCTGTTCCGGGTGCTCATGGTCTATCTGCGCCCCATACTGCCGGGCACGGCGGAAAAGACCGAAGCTTTCCTGAGGATCGCGCCCCTGCAATGGGAAGACGCCGCCGAACCCCTGCTGGATCACCAGATCGACAAGTTCAAGGCGCTAATGACCCGCGTCGATCCGAAGAAGATCCAGGCCATGGTGGAGGCCTCCAGGGAAGACATGCAAGCCAAGCCCCAGAAAAGCACTCGCCCCGCCAGCAAGCAGGATGCCATCGCCGACACTATCGCATTCGATGACTTCGCCAAAGTGGATCTGCGCGTGGCCCGCATCATCAAGGCCGAGGCCGTGGAAGGCGCAGACAAGTTGCTGGCGCTGACCGTGGACCTGGGTGGCGAGACCCGCAACATCTTCGCCGGCATCAAGGCCGCCTACAAGCCCGCGGAGCTGGAAGGCCGCCTCACCGTGGTGGTGGCCAATCTGGCGCCGCGCAAGATGCGTTTCGGGGTTTCTGAAGGCATGGTGCTGGCCGCCGGCCCCGGCGGCAAGGACATCTTCCTGCTCGATCCGGATGAAGGCGCTGAACCGGGGATGAAGATCAAATGATCATGTACGGGGGAAACCGCCTCTGCGGCAAGACACAGCTCCCTCCCGAGCCGGCCGGAGCGAAATTCATGACAAACTGCCACAACATGACGGCCACGACGCAAAGCAAAAACCAGCAATGACCAGAAAGCACAGCCTTCTTCTCATTCTTGCCAGCGCCCTCGGCGCTTGCAGCAACATGCCAAGCAAAGAGGACATGCAACAACAGCAGATGCTGACTTACGAATGCGACAATAATTTCGGCTTTACCGCCTACATTAGCGATAGCCAGGCAAAGTTGCTGCTGCCGGAAAAAACCCTGACCCTGCCACGCATGGCGGACACTAAAGGCCAGCGCTATATCAGCGAGGACCGTAAGATCCTGTTTTTGCGCAAAGGCGAAAACGCGGTGCTGGCAAGCGGCGCAGGGCATGGTATGCTGCGTTGCAAGCAAATCGCCGGGGCGCAATGACGAGGCGGGCGCCTTGGCAAACTGAACTGCTTTGCAGTAGAGGCTTTTGTTCACGGATTACCATTGCAGAACCGGATCTTAGATGAAATACACCAAACCCCTTTTGTCCCTGCTGGCCATCGTCGGCATCGGCACCGTCCAGGCCAAAGGCAGCCTGGAAAACCCCAAACCCGGCGATTACACCAGCGGCATCAGCACCATTTACGGCTGGAACTGCGATGCCAGTCTCATTGAGATTCAGATCGACAATGGCGGTCGAATAAAGGTGCCCTATGGAAGCCAGCGTGCAGATACAGAAAGCACCTGCGGCGACACCGACAACGGCTTTGTCACCCAATACAATTTCGGCCTGCTGAAAAACGGCGAACATCGCATCCGCCTCTACGTTGACGGTGTTGAACAAAACGACCGGACTTTCCACGTCAGCAATCTGGGAGCACCCTATATTCGCGGCCTGAAGGGCAGTGTTCTCGTTCCCGCTTTTCCCGATGATGCGTATGACACCACTTTGACCTGGTCGGAAAGCACCCAAAATTTTCAGATCAGCAAGGTGGAACCATCCGGCAACTACCCCTCGCCGGATTTCAATGGCATCTGGCGAGTGGAAAACAGCGTGGGTGATGTATTGTTTCAGACCACAGCGGGATATTTGGACGGAAAACCCTGGCTGACAGTTTCCATGCTGGATCTGGATTACAATGACCTGCAGATCTTCTCCGGGCAAATCGAAGGGAAAACCGCAACCGTCGATGATGAATACAGCAGCTTCGATACCGCCTTTGAAATGAAGCTGATGAACTCCTCCAAAATGGAAATGACAGTGCTCCACTGCAAACCAAGCACCAGCTGCAACATCCGCGCCGGCGAGATATACACTCTGTTGCGACAAGACGGGGGAGAGGAAAAATAGCGATTTCATACCCGCAAGAAATGCCAGGCGCTGAAGAAAGAGAAAGCTGACACCCCCATGTTCCCTCGGGAGAAGAAGACCCTGCGCGCACTCATCCAGGATATCCCGGATCAGGCTGGCAAGGCATATGTCTGCAGGCTCCGCATCTTTGCCCAGAAGATCAGGGCGGGCGGCCTCATGAACGGCGCAAGCATTCAGGGCAGGGACATGATCATGTCCCTGTTGGCGGATCCCGACGTGAAAGTCGTCAGTTTCTGATCTCCCGGCAATGGTGGCGGCTATCCGGCCCCCATCGCCCGAACCAGTCCCATCAATATCCAGAAAGCACAGAACCGACTCATCGAATTCATTCTGCGGGAATGGATACTCGCCGTCGCCACCGCCGGCTACGTCATCACTTGCGTATACATTGGCGGACTGCCAAGATATTCGAACAGTGAATGGCAGGTACTGCTGATCCTGTTCAGTCTGTTCGTGGCCGTACGCGGCCTGCAGAACAGCGGCCTGATGGATGCGCTTGCCCGGCACATGCAGGAAGGCAGCGCCATCGCCCTGAAGCTGGTGCTGGGCTGCTTCCTTCTCTCCATGCTGGTGACCAATGACGTGGCGCTCATCGTCTTGGTTCCGTTGACCCTATCCCTGGATGTGCGGCACAAGGGTCTGCTGGTGATTCTGGAAGCCCTGGCCGCCAATGCCGGTTCAGCCCTGACGCCTTTCGGCAACCCCCAGAACCTGTTCATCTACTGGTTCTACCATCTTGAAAGCCTGGAGTTCATCACCAGTATCGCGCCGTTTTCCCTGCTTTTCCTGGTGCTGCTGATCGCCATGGCCCTGGCCTTGAGAACGCCTCCCGTCACAAGCAGCCTGCCCATGCCCGGCATATCCGGCTCTTCGCGAATCTACGCCCTGATGCTGCTGGTAGTGCTGCTGGTCACGCTTCGCCTGTTACCCGTCTGGGCAGCCCTGATCGCACCGGCCTACTCCCTGCTGTTCCAGCGCAAGGCCCTGCGGGTGGACTATGCCCTTCTGTTCAGCTTTTTCTTTTTCTTTGGTCTGGCAGAGAACTTGAAGACCCTGCTCGCAACCGAACTGGCTCATTCCGGGCATGTATTCATGCTTTCCGCCCTGGCCAGTCAGATCATGAGCAATGTACCCGCCACCCTGCTGTTCGCAAAATTCACCAGCAACTGGGAAGCCCTTCTCTGGGGCAGCAATGCAGGCGGTTTCGGCAGCCTGTTTGGTTCTCTGGCCAATCTGATCGCCTACAGGTTCTATGTAAATCACCCTGACACGGAGGACAGCGGACGCTTCACCCTGAAGTTTCTCTTCCTGGGTTACGCCGCGTTCTTTCTTTCCATGGGGCTGTATTTTCTGCTGTACCCGGCAAGCTGAAGAACCGGTCTACATGGCCTGCAGGAATTCCAGCGCATCCTTCAGCTCCCGGGTGCGTGCAAAAGGCGGCATGGCGTCCAAGAAGGTGTGGCCATAGCTCTTGCGCAGCAGGCGCGGATCACAAAGCACCAGTACGCCACGATCCGTGACATCCCGTATCAACCGCCCCGCTCCCTGTTTCAGGGCAATGGCCGCCTGAGGCACCTGGTATTCCATGAAGGGATTGCCGCCGGACTTGCGCATGGCATCCAGGCGCGCCTTGAGCACCGGGTCGCCGGGTGACGCAAAGGGCAGCTTGTCGATGATCACCAGGGACAGGGCATCCCCGCGCACATCCACCCCTTCCCAGAAACTGGACGTTCCCAGCAGTACCGCATTGCCATGCTCGGAAAAACGCCGTAACAATTCCGTCTTGGGCGCACTGCCCTGCACCAGCAGGGGATACTCCAGGCGGTCCTGCAGCCAGTCCGCCGCCAGATTCAGGGCGCGATAGCTGGTGAAGAGCAGAAATGCCCGCCCCTGGCTGGCTTCGAGCATGGGCAGGGCCAGTTCCATGACCTTTTCCGTATAGTTGGGCGCACTGGGATCGGGCAGCCCCTTTGGCACAAACCACAGAGCCTGCTCCTGATAGTCGAAGGGACTGCCCCAGCAGGCGGTCTCCGCCCTGGACAACCCCAGCTGCTGCTGAAAATGGGCAAAGCTCTCACCCACGGCCAGGGTGGCGGAAGTGAAGATCCAGGCGGCCGGATGACTGGCCATCTGTCCCTGGAACAGGCCGGCCACGTCCAGGGGCGTGCTGTGCAGGCGCACGCTCTGGGTATGCACCTCGAACCAGCGCACCTGCTCCTCTGCATTTTCCGGGGTGATGATCTGCTGCAGATCTCCCATCAGCGCCAGGGCGCGACTCATGCAGCTGTCCAGACCCTTGCCCCGGCCTTCGATGCTCTTGAGCAGGCCATGCAGACCTTCCAGCTCCCTGAGCAGGTAATCCAGGGCATTCAGCACATCGGCATTGTTCTCCACTTCATCCCAGGTACCCCGCTGGCCATCTCTGCCAAAGGCCAGACGAAAGTCCCGGGCAGCCTTTTCCAGATGATCGATCTGCTCCAGAACCTTCGGCAGATCACCGGCTTCACGAACGTATTCAGCGCGGCTGTCCCGGGCCAGTTCCAGGAACTGGCGGGTACCTATGGAAATCCCGAAGAAGTTGCTCGCCACATCCGGAAGCTGGTGTGCCTCGTCGATGATATAGGCATCCGCCGCGGGCAGCAGTTCGCCAAAGCCTTCGTCCTTGATGGAAAAATCCGCGCACAGCAGATGATGATTGATAACCACGATGTCCGCCTCCTGGGCACGCTTGCGCGCTTCCACCAGATGGCACTTGCTGA
>JAMOMB010000081.1 GCA_027068795.1 Sedimenticola sp.
GTCGATATGACGCCTGTGCTTGGAGAAGCTTTGATCGCCCAGGATGCTGTTGCGGTCGTGGCATTTGTAGCACAGCGCATAGGCGGAGGCTGATTCCGGGTTGGGGGTCGTGGTGATGTATTGACGCTGCAGGATTGGCCGATAGATCGAGCCGTGGGGGCCGCGATTGGCGGGGCCATTGCCTGAGTCATTGTCGTTACTGTGGCAATCGATGCATTCCATGGTGCTGCCGGTGTTCCACGGTGAGATCAGACTGGGGACATTTGGATTTTTTCCCGGACTGGCGACAGGGTGGTAGGAGGGGTTGGCGGGGGAGAAATCAAGGCGCACGTTGGCTTCGGGCACCAAACGGTTGGTATATACACCGGATGTGGGTTGGGTGTCGCCATGGCAACGGAAGCATAGCTGGTAGCCCTCGGTGATGGGATAAATTTCCGCTCCGCCAATGGTGATTCCTTTTACATCCCGCAATACGCCATTGGGTAGTTCACTGGCGCCTCCCGCCCAGGGCTGTGCGGCATGGGGATTGTGGCAGTCCTGGCATTCCACATGGCGGTCGGTCACCAGCGTGTTTTCCGCAGGATCATGAACGCCGGTAGTGAGATCCAAAGGATGGGTAAAGGGTTTTTGAAAGGCGCTGGAAATGCTGTCGGTGTGCGCCACATGGCCGTTATGGCAATCCAGGCAAATCTGTTCTTCCTGGGCGTGTTTGAGCAGCCTGTTTCCACCTGCGGCGTGGGGGGTGTGGCAGTTGTAGCAAGAGTTCTCGCTGACGGTGGTCCACTCAGTATTGGGCCAGGGGTCTGGTCCAATGCCATCCCATGGCTGGTTGGAAATCTGGTGCGAGGTAGGCTTGTGGTAGGTGGTATGGCAGCTTTCGCACAGTGCGCCGTAAGCATCGGACATGACCAGGAAATTGCCGTTGCTGTTGTTATGCGGGTCATGGCAGCTTGTGCATTGCACCTGGCCTGTTGCGTCGAGTTTCACCGGGCCGCTCAGGGTGGAAGGGGACACCAGTTTTCCGTCGAGGGAGGCCAATGCTTCCGTGTATTGGAACGAGACCGGATGATCGTCAGACAGGTCGGTTCCCAGTTTGGTTCTGCCTTCCGGCATGGTTGTTACGCCCCCTGCCATAGCAACAGGCGCATCCCGGCTCAGGAGATCCCCAAGGGCGATGGTGCCGTCATGGCAGCTCAGGCAAAGCAATGAGGCGCCGGTAGGCTGCCCGGGCGAGGCATCGGCGGTGCTGCTGGAATACGGCGTGTAATTTGCGCCCGAATCTCTTTTGTTCCATAGCGGAACCTGGGGTGAGGCATTGTGAGGGGTGTGGCAAAAAATGCAGATTTGCGATTCGCTGGCTGCTTTGATGCTGCCAGTACCGGAGGCGGATAGATTATGCTTGGTGGTCTCGACGCTTCCCGGCAACAACTCCATATAGAGCGCAGCCAGTAAGAAAAGCAGAGTTGAGATTGCTGTCTTTTTCATCGTTTGTCCGCAGGGCATGGAAAAACCTGCTTGCAACTGTTAAAGGAATCCGCAACAAAAATATGGTTTTTGTCATCGATAATAATGCCGGTTAGCGACTGAAACTGCCTCGCCTCCTGTCCTTGCCCGTTTTCCATAGAGTAGCAATTCTTTGGCGGGATTGAAAATTCGCATGGAAGATTTGGTACGCCATTCCCATTGCGGCTGTTTGTTGAAAGGTTCAGGTGTCGTGGCAGTTGGTGCAGATATTTTTGCTCCGGAGTCTTTTTTTCTCGTCAGCTCCTTTGGCGGCGGCCTTGTTCTTGATCACGCCCTTCTCATGGGGGTTGTGGCAGGTGGCGCAAAAGATTTTTCCGGTATTGGGATCCAGAGGTAAAACGATGCCCCGTGTTTTCTCGCTTTGCAGCATGCGCTGGCGAATGGCCTCCGGCGGTACGGTCAGGTGGTTGGGTTCTTTCGCCTTGCGGGTAAAGGAAAATCCGGCGCTGGGATGGGGCAGCACCTGGTGGCATGAGCCGCAAATCCATACCAGGTTGTCTTTGACATGGAAGCCGACGTCTTCGATGCCGTGTGCATTTTCCAGGTTCTTCACCTTGTCGTGGCAAAGCAGACAGGTATGTTTCTTGATCTTTCCCTGGTCGGTAACCTGGTCATGGGCGTTCAGGCGGCGGTATTTGGCTGGGTCGTGGCACTGGTAGCACAGCCCGGTGCGATCCTTGTAGGGTCCCTGGCGGAAAAAGCGGGGGTTGTTGTGTTTTTCCCCGCGCCGCTGGGACAGGCATTGTGCGGGTATGTCGTGGCAGGTTGCGCAGGAGAGGCGGCCGTTTTTCAGGTGTTTCCTGAAATCGGCGGGCATGCGCCTGCGCATGCCTGTGTCCGTCACAGGAACATTGCTGGGGTGGATGTAGCTGTGATCGCGGGTGCCGCTATGGCATTCGTTGCACAGTGCGTCGATGTCTGAATTTTTCAGATGGAGCTGTGTTCCGCTGGGGGTGCGGGCGTGGCAGCTGGCGCAGCTCTCCTTTTTCCAGTGCGGGTTGTTGCGCCCCGGGGTTCGGGGGCTCCATCGGCCAGTGCTCTTTGCCGCCTCGGCGGATACGGCGGCCAGTTGTACTGGCGGCGCAGCCGCCAGGT
>JAMOMB010000082.1 GCA_027068795.1 Sedimenticola sp.
AACATTGTGCAGGCCCGGCATGTTTACAACTCCATAGAGTGGCCGGTCATCGTGTTGCTGGGTTCCATGATTCCTATCGGCAGCGCCTTGGAATCCAGTGGTGGAACAGCATTGATCGCGGACGCCATCACCAGCCTGTCTGCCGGTTATTCACCAGTGGTGGTGCTGATATTGCTAATGGTCGTCACCATGACTCTTTCCGATGTCATGAACAATACCGCAACCGCCGTTATTGCCGCCCCCATCGCCCTGGACATTGCCGACCGGCTTGGAGTCAACCCCGATCCATTTCTGATGGTGGTGGCGGTTGCAGCATCCTGCGCCTTCCTCACCCCCATAGGACACAAGAACAATACCCTGATCATGGGGCCGGGCGGCTATCGTTTTGGCGATTATTGGCGCATGGGCCTGCCATTGGAGATACTGATTATCGCAGTATCAATCCCAATGATCATTTGGGTATGGCCCTTATAAGGCGGCGATTGCCGCCTGGCACACAGCCAGTAGAGAGGCGGGAAAGATGCCATAGTACAGCATGGCTAGGCCATTGACGGAAATCGCCAGCCTGGCATCCGCATTTGCAACAATGGGTTCCTCGGATTCCGGCTTGTCGAAATAGATGACCTTGATCACCCGCAGATAATAGAACGCGCCAATTACGGAGAAGAACACCGCCACCAACGCCAGCCACAGGAGATCCGCATTCACCAGGGCGTCCAGAACGAACAGCTTGGCGAAAAAACCCACGGTGGGCGGTACGCCGGCCATGGAAAATATAATCAGCAACATCATCGCCGCCAGCCAGGGGCTGCGCTTGTTCAACCCCTTCAGGTCATGCAGATATTCCGCTTCCAGCCCCTTGCGGCTAATGATGGCGAGCAAGCCGAAACCACCTACGGCAGTCAGGGCGTAGATGATGGTATAGAACATTGCAGCGCTATAGCCCTTGTCACCCCCGGCAAGAAGCCCCAGGAAGATAAAGCCCACATGGGAAATGGTGGAGTACGCCAGCATACGCTTGATGTTGTCCTGCACCAGAGCCACGACATTTCCCAACGCCAGGGAAAGCACCGCCAGAATGATCAACATGCCCTGCCAGCCTTGCCAACCCATTTCCGGCCCCAGACCACCCATGCTCTCTGCAAGAATACGCATGGCCATGGCGAAGGCTGCAATTTTTGGAACACTGCCCAGAAATGCGGTGACCACTACCGGAGCGCCCTGATATACATCCGGCGCCCACATGTGAAAAGGCACGGCGCCAAACTTGAAGGCGATGCCAATCAGCACGAACACCAGACCGAAAGTCAATACCGTCTGATCCGCCTGGCCACCGGCAATCACCTTGGCGACTCCGGCAAAGTCCAGCATGCCGGTAGCGCCATAAATCATGGAAATGCCATACAGCAACATGCCCGATGCCAATGCGCCGAGTACAAAATATTTCATTGCCGCTTCCGATCCTGGCTTGGAATCGCCATCGAACGCCACCAAGGCGTACAGGCTCAGGGCCAGCAGCTCCAGCCCCAGATACAGGCTCAAGAAGCTTCCGGCGGAAACCATGATCATCATGCCCAGGATCGCGAGCAATCCGAGCACATAGAATTCCCCCTTGAACAGATTGCGGTCGGCGAGATAGCGGCGGGAATAGATAAAGGCGAAGATGCCCACGCTCAGGAGCGCCATTTTCAGGACGCTGCCCATGGCGTCAACCACATAGGCGCCATGCATGACTACCCGGCTGCTGCTGTCGCCCAGCATGACAGCAGCCATGGTTGCGACCAGGGCGGCCAAAGACAAGCCATAGGTAAACATGCGCTTGCTCTGATCAAGGAACAAATCCAGCACCAGAATGACGGCGATGGCCGAGAGCAATACGATCTCTGGCAGCAGGAATAGCAATGTTGAGGCGTTAAAATCCATCAGGTTTACCTGGAGTTACAGTTTCGGAACAGCAATATGATTGACCAGATTGGTAATAGAAGCATCCATGACCTGAACCAGCGGCTCGGGCCACAGGCCCAAAACCAGCACGGCAATCGCCAGGGAAGTCAGCACCAGCGCTTCACGCTTGTTGATATCCTGCAAGGCAGCCACATTGTCATTGGCGATATCGCCAAACACCACCCGCTTTACCATCCACAAGGTATAGGCGGCGCCGACAATCAAGGTGGTTGCAGCCAGAAATGCAAACCAGAAATCCGCCTTGAAGCTGGCTACGATCACCATGAACTCTCCCACGAATCCGGAAGTGCCCGGCAAGCCGGCATTGGCCATGGCGAAGAACACCATGAAAGCAGCGAACCAGGGCATGGTATTGACCACGCCGCCATAGTCGGCAATTTCCCGGCTGTGCATGCGATCATAAAGCACTCCCACACACAGGAACATGGCGGCGGAAATGAAGCCATGGGAGACCATCTGCACCATGCCGCCCTGCATGCCCAGGATCACGCCGCTATCCACATCCGGCTTGGCCAGGATGATGAAAGCGATGAAGAAGCCCAGGGTGACGAAACCCATATGCGCAATGGATGAATAGGCAATGAGCTTCTTCATGTCTTGCTGTACCAGCGCCACGAAACCGATGTAGACCACGGCAATGAGGGACATGGCGATAATCAGCCAGTCCAGCTCCTTGCTCGCATCAGGCGTAATTGGCAAACTGAAACGCAGAAAACCGTAACCGCCAATCTTCAGCATGATCGCCGCCAGAATCACCGAACCGCCGGTGGGCGCTTCCACATGCGCATCCGGCAGCCAGGTATGCACCGGCCACATGGGAACCTTTACGGCGAAAGCGGCAAGGAAGGCGAGAAAGATCAGGATCTGTTCCGTAAGCCCCAGCTTGAGCGTATGGAAGTCCAGAATCGACATGCTGCCGGACTGGAAATACATGTAGATCAGCGCCACCAGCATGAACACCGAACCCAGGAAGGTGTACAGGAAAAACTTGATCGTGGCATACACCCGGTTCGGCCCGCCCCAGATGCCGATAATAAGGAACATGGGGATGAGCATGGCCTCCCAGAATACATAGAACAACATGGCGTCCAGGGCGGAGAATACGCCCACCATCACCCCTTCCATGATCAGAAAGGCCGCCATGTATTGGGAAGGCTTGTATTGAATCACCTGCCAGCCGGCGATCACCACCAGTATGGTAATGAAAGTGGTAAGGATGATCAGGGGCATGGAAATGCCATCAACGCCCAGATGGTAATTGACCTGGAACGACTCGATCCAGGGGATATTCTCCTGGAACTGCATGGCAGCCGTATTCATGTCGAAGCCGGTGTATAGCAACAGGCTGAGCAGGAAAGTCAGCACGGACACCACCAGCGCCAGCCAGCGACTGACATTCGGCGCCTTATCGCCGCTGAACGCCACCAACAGGCCGCCCAGGACAGGCAACCAGATAACCGCACTCAAAATTGGCCAATCTGCACTCATTATCTTCTATCCAATCCTTAACTCAGCGAACCACGAACCAGAACAACAGACCCAGCAGGCCCAGAATCATGGCGATGGCATAGTGATACAGATAACCGCTCTGCACCCAGCGCACCACCTGGGCCAGCACGCCAACAGAGCGGGCCGAACCATTTACTGCAATACCATCAATGACGGTTTTGTCGCCTATATTCCACAGGAATTTTCCGGCAAACAAGCTGCCTCCGGCGAAGACGGCCTGATTGAATTCATCGAAACCGTATTTCCGATCCAGCAATTTGTACAACCAGTCGAAGCGGCTGCGTACGCTCTGCGCAATCGAAGGCTTCATCAGGTACACATACCAGGCCACGGCAAGACCCGCCATCGCCAGCCAGAATGGCAGCATCATCACGCCATGGGAGATAAAGCCGATTTGATCGGTATAGGTTTTGCCGATCTCACCCAGGGTGTCGTGGGCGGACGCCACATGCAGCACTCCCTTGAAGAAATCACCAAACAGCATTGGTTCAATGGCAAACCAGCCGACAAACACGGAAGGAATCGCCAGGAGAATCAACGGCACGGTAACCACAGCCGGGGATTCTTTCAGATGCTCCTTGGCATGATCATCCCTGGGGCCCTTGCCGTGAAACACCAGGAAATACATGCGGAAACTGTACAGGGCAGTGACAAACACGCCTGCAACCAGCAACCAATGCGCATAGCTGGAACCGGCAATCTGGGAATATCCCACCGCTTCGATAATCGCATCCTTGGAGAAGAAACCGGAAAAGCCCGGGAAGCCGATGAGCGCCAGAGAACCCAGCAGCGCGGTAATCCAGGTGATCTTCATGTATTTGCGAAGCCCGCCCATGTTGCGGATATCCTGATCATGGTGCATGCCGATGATGACGGATCCCGCCGCCAGGAACAGCAGCGCCTTGAAGAACGCATGGGTCATGAGGTGAAACAAACCGGCCGCATAAGCGGAAGCCCCCAGGGCAGCGACCATGTAACCGAGCTGGGAAAGCGTGGAATAGGCCACTACCCGCTTGATATCGTTCTGCACGATGCCGATCAGGCCCATGAAGAACGCCGTGGTGGCGCCGATGATCAATACAAAACTCAAAGCGGTTTCCGAAAGCTCGAACAGGGGCGACATGCGCGCCACCATGAAGATACCGGCGGTAACCATGGTGGCAGCATGGATCAATGCGGAGATAGGCGTCGGGCCTTCCATGGAATCGGGCAGCCACACATGCAGAGGCATTTGCGCGGATTTCCCCATGGCGCCAATGAAGAGCAGGATGCAGATCACCGTCATCAGCGACCATTGGCTGTCACCCCAGATGCTGATGGTTTCACCGGCCTTGTCCGGAGCAGCGCCGAACACCTGTGCATAGTCGAGGCTGTTGAAATACATGGCCACGGCGGCAATGCCCAGGATAAAGCCGAAGTCTCCCACCCGGTTAACCAAAAACGCTTTCATATTGGCGAAAATGGCGGTTTCCTTCTTGAAATAGAATCCGATGAGCAAATAGGAAACCAGCCCCACTGCCTCCCAGCCGAAAAACAGCTGCAGGAAGTTGTTGGACATGACCAGCATGAGCATGGAAAAGGTAAACAGCGAAATATAGCTGAAGAAACGCTGATAACCGTCTTCATGGGCCATGTAGCCGATGGTATAGATGTGCACCATGAGGGACACGAAAGTAACCACGGTGATCATCATGGCGGTGAGATTGTCCACCAGGAAACCCACATGCATTTCCAGCCCATCCACCACCATCCAGGTATAGAGGTTTTCATTGAAGACCGGCGCGCCGTTCATCACATGCTGCCAGAACACATAGGCAGAAAGCAGGAAAGAGATGCCAACGCCAATGATGGTGACCCAATGGGCACCGGCTTTGCCAACCTGGTTGCGAAACAATCCGGCAATAATGGAGCCCAGCAAGGGCGCCAGCACCAGAGTGAGATAAATGCTTTTCATATCTTCCATGCGCCTACCCCTTCAACGTATCGAGGTCATCGACATCGATGGTGCTACGGTTACGGAACAACACGATAAGAATCGCCAGGCCAATCGCCGCTTCCGCCGCCGCCACGGTGAGAATGAAAAACACGAACACCTGGCCGTTTATATCACCCAGAAAATGAGAGAAAGCCACAAAATTGATGTTTACCGCCAGCAGCATCAATTCCACGCACATCAACAGAACAATGAGGTTCTTGCGGTTGATGAAAATTCCGGCAACGCTGATCACGAACAACAGCGCCCCCAAAATAAGATATTCAGACAGGGAAATCATCAGCCCTTCTCCTCCGCCGGCATCTTGATGATCTTGAGCCGGTCCTTCTTTTTCACCATATGCTGGTGCGTCACATTTTGCCGCTTTGAGTCCGGGCGCTTGCGCAGGGTCAGGCTGATCGCCGCAATCATCGCCACCAACAGGATCACCGCAGCAATTTCCAGGGCGTAAAGGTGCTGGGTAAACAAGGAAATCCCCAGCTCTGCGGTATTGTTGTAATCAGCAGGCGCCGCCTCGGGCGCGGCGTACTTGCCCAGGCCAAAATGCTTGGGTCCAAGCACCAGCACCATTTCCACCAGCATCAATACCGCCACCACGATACCCACAGGCAGGTTTTTGATAAAACCGGCCCGCACGGTCGCCAGGTCGATATCCAGCATCATGATCACAAACAGGAACAGCACCATGACCGCGCCCACATAGACCAACACCAGAACAATGGCCAGGAACTCCGCTTCCGCCAGCAGCCAGATCGCGGCCATGTTGAAGAACGCCAGCACCAGGAACAGGGCGGAATGCACGGGGTTCCTGCGGGTGATGACCATCAAGGCGGATCCCACCAGGATGGCGGCAAACAGGTAAAACAGAAATTTCTCGAAACTCATGGTTGGATCACCTGTATTTGGCCTGGGCTGCCAGGTCTTCCGCCAGCTGCGCCTCGTACTTGTCGCCCATGGCCAATAGCTTTTCCTTGGTCATGATATAGGCGCCTGTCTTCTTGTCCGTATCTTCAAAATGATATTCATACAAGCGCGTTTCCACGATGGCGTCCACCGGACAGGATTCCTCGCAGAAGCCGCAAAAGATGCATTTGAACAAATCGATATCGTAACGGGTTGTCCGGCGTGAACCGTCCTCCCTGGGTTCCGCCTCGATGGTAATGGCGTTCGCGGGACAAACCGCCTCGCAGAGCTTGCAGGCGATGCAGCGCTCCTCACCATTGGCATAGCGGCGCTGGGCGTGCAGGCCACGAAAACGCGGCGATACCGGCGCTTTTTGCTCCGGATAGTTCAGGGTGAACTTTTTCTTGAACAGATAGCGCCCGGTCACGCTCATGCCCTTGAACAGTTCCAGCAGGAACAGGGAGCGAATGTAATGAACCACGGTTTTCATTCCTTGTTCCTCCTCACTGATACCAGGGGCCGATATCGTAGACCTGCATGGCGCCGGCAACTACGATCCAGACAATGGTGATGGGAATGAAAATCTTCCAGCCCAGGCGCATGATCTGGTCATAGCGATAACGGGGAAACGTCGCCCGGAACCACAGGAACAGGAACATGAAGACGAAAGTCTTGGCCACCAGCCAGATAATCCCGGGCACCCAGGCAAACCAGGATTCCATGAAAGTACCCTGGAAGGGAGACAGCCAGCCGCCCAGGAACATGAGCGCGGTCAGCGCCGAGATCAGAATCATGTTGGCGTATTCAGCGAGGAAGAACACCGCAAAGGCCATGCCGGAATAGTCCACATGGAAGCCCGCCACGATTTCGGATTCCCCCTCCGCCACATCGAAAGGCGCCCGGTTGGTCTCCGCCACGCCGGAAATGAAATAGACAACGAATAGCGGCAGCAAGGGCAGCCAATACCAGTTCCAGAAGCCGCCGGACTGCCCTTCCACGATCTGTCCCAGATTCAGGCTGCCGGCAACGATCAATACGCCCACCAGGGCGAAGCCCATGGCGATTTCATAGGATACGATCTGCGCGGCGCAACGGATGGAGCCGAGGAAAGCGTACTTCGAGTTGGAAGCCCAGCCCGCAATAATTACGCCATACACACCGATGGAAGTCATGGCCAGCAGATACAGCAGTCCCGCATTGATGTCGGAAAGCACCAGCCCGGTATCGAAAGGGAATACCGCCCAGGCCGCCAGGGCCGGCCCGATACTGAGCAAAGGCGCAATAAGGAACAGGATCTTGTCCGCATGGGTCGGCAGCACAATCTCCTTGAACATGAGTTTTACCGCATCGGCAATGGGTTGCCCCCAGCCTTTGGGTCCCACACGGTTCGGGCCAAGGCGAATCTGCATATAACCGATGACCTTGCGTTCGGCATAGGTGTAATACGCCACCAGCACCATCAGCGGCCCCATGATCACCACGATTTTCAGGATGATCTGAATCGCCACTGGCAGGCTGTCATAAAGTCCGATCAGAAAATCCATCAGGCCTTCTCCAGTGAAACCGTGCCGAAACCTTCGCCCAGCAACTCACTGCCGGGAACTCCCGTGGGCATCCATACGCAGTTGCCGGGCACCCGGTCATCCACTACCAGGGGCAGCGTCAGTTCGCCATCTCCCTGACGCAGCACTGCGGAGCTGCCTTCCACCAGCCCCAGCTGACTCGCGGTATCCGCGCATACATACAGGCCGGCTTTCCACCCGTCCGGCGTGTGCTGCAATGCGCCTGAGCGGCGCGCCAGCATATCCACGCTGTATAGGGGCACGCCACCGATGCGTTGCAGATCGGCGCTGACCAGGCGGGCGGTTACGGCTTGCGCATTGCTCAAGCTGTTGTCCAGTTTGATCTCGCCAATGGATTGCAATGCCTCTTCCAGCACATCCCGCGATGATTCATGGTCGAAAGCTTCCAGGTCGGCGAGATTGCCCAGCACCCGCAACACCTTCCATGCTGGTCGGGCCTCGCCTGCCGGACGCGCTGCACCGTTGAAGGATTGCACATCGCCCTGCAGATTGACGAAGCTGCCGGATGTTTCCGGAGTCGCCGCCACGGGAAGCACCAGATCGGCGTATTCGAGAAGCCAGGGGCTCAGGTGCGTGGTCAAGGCAAGCACTTTGGAAGCATTCAGCAAGCCCGCCATGGCAGCCGGATTGGCGGTATCGAATTCCGGCTCCACATTCAGCAACACACAGGCATCCAGCCCCTGCTCCAGCATGCCGGCAAAGGACAGGCCCTCTCCCGCTTTCGGTACGGCTCCGGCCAGCCAGCCCCCGGTGCTGTTGGCTCCCTCGCCCACAAATCCAAGATCCACATGGGCGGCCTGCGCAATATTGTTGGCCAGCAAGCGCAACAGGGAATAATCCGGATGCATTTGCGCCACGCTGCCCAGCAACACCAGCCCCTTGCCGGCGGCTTTCAGCGCATCTGCAATGGCCTGGTGCGCGGCTTCAGCATTGGCGTTGACGCCAGCCGTATCCGCACCCAAGGCTGCGGCGACAGCGGCGAGATGGCCGACCATATCCGCCGGCGCGCCAATCAGTTTGTTGCTCAAGCTGTAGTTGAAGTCATAATCCAGGGGATTGATAGCCATGACCTGGCCACCCGCCAACACGGACTTGCGCAACCGGTGATTCAGCAATGGCTGGTCTTTGCGCAGCCAGGAACCGACCAGCAGCACGGCCTGGTTGTTTTCCAGATCGGCAAAGCGTTGTCCCAACCACGGCGTCGCCGGATTGGCGGCGTCACCGCGAAAATCCGTCTGCCGCAGACGGTGGTCGATGTTGTTCGATCCCAACCCCCGCAGCAACTTTTGCAGCAAGTGCATTTCCTCAAGGGTCGCACTGGGAGAAACCAGGGCGCCAAGGCGGGCGGGATCCACTGATTTGAGCAATGCTGCGCCTTCCAGCAGCGCTTGTTGCCATTCCACTTCCCGCAGCTGGCCATCCTGGCGCAGCATGGGCTTTTGCAGCCTGTCGTCCGTATACAACCCCTGGTAGCTGAAACGATCCCGGTCGGAAATCCAGGTTTCATTCACTGCTTCATTGTCTTTGGGCACGACCCGCATTACCTGATGATTACGCACATGCACATGGATGTTGGAGCCAACTCCGTCATGGGCGGCAACGCTGTCATACTGGGTCAATTCCCAGGCCCGGGCGCGATAGCGGAAAGGCTTGGAAGTGAGCGCGCCAACGGGACACAGATCGATGACATTCCCCGACAATTCCGAACTGACGCTGCGCTCCACATAGACGCCGATTTTCATATGCTCGCCGCGTCCGGTGGCCCCCAGTTCGCGTATTCCGGCAATTTCATCGCCGAAGCGCACACAACGGGTGCAATGGATACAGCGGGTCATGTCCGTGGCGATGAGCGGGCCGATATCATGGCTGGCGACGACTCGCTTCCCTTCGGAAAAGCGGGAAACGCCCTCGCCAAACCCCATGGCTACATCCTGCAGTTCGCATTCGCCGCCCTGATCGCAGATGGGGCAGTCCAGGGGATGGTTGATGAGCAGAAATTCCATGGTGCCTTTTTGCGCCTGCCGCGCCAGGGGCGAGCAGGTCCAGGCTTTCATGCCATCGGCAACCGGCGTGGCGCAGGCCGGCAACGGCTTGGGCGCATTCTCCACTTCCACCAGGCACATGCGGCAATTGGCGGCGACGGAAAGCTTCTTGTGATAGCAAAAACGCGGCACCGTGATGCCGGCGGCATCCGTTACCTCGATAAGCATCTGTCCCGGAGCAGCCTCGAGCTTTTTGCCGTCAACTTCGATAGTAATGGTTTGCTGTTCGGACATAAGCTGCTAGCGCCCCCCTACCATGCATTGCTTGTGGTCGATGTGGTACTGGAATTCTTCACGGAAATGCTTGATGAAGGCGGCCACAGGCATGGCCGCCGCATCGCCCAGAGCGCATATGGTGCGCCCCATGATGCGCTTGGTCACATCATTCAGCAGATCCATGTCTTCCTGGCGCCCCTGGCCTTGTTCGATACGGTGAATGACGCGGTGCATCCAGCCCGTGCCTTCCCGGCAGGGCGTACATTGCCCGCAGGACTCCTCGTAATAGAAATAGGAAATACGATCCAGCAGCTTGACCATGCACTGCCGGTCGTCGATGACGATGACGGCGCCGGATCCCAGCATGGATCCCGCCTTGGCGATGGCGTCATAATCCATGGTGAGATCCATCATCACCTCCGCCGGCAATACCGGAGACGAAGAACCACCGGGAATCACGGCTTTGAGGTTGTAGCCATCCTTCATGCCGCCAGCCATTTCCAGCAGCTCGGAAAACGGCGTACCCATGGGGATCTCGAACACGCCGGGGTTATTGATGTTGCCCGATATGGAAAACAGTTTGGAGCCACCGCTGTTCTCCACGCCGATGTCCCGGAACCATTCCCCGCCCTGGCGGATGATGTCCGGAATGGAAGCCAGGGACTCGGTATTGTTGATGATGGTGGGGCGACCATAGAGGCCAAACATGGCCGGAAACGGCGGTTTGAAGCGCGGTTGGCCTTTTTTGCCTTCGATGGATTCCAGCAATGCGGTTTCCTCGCCGCAAACATAGGCGCCGGCGCCCAGGTGCGCATGAATGTCGAAGCTGAAGCCGGAACCGAGAATATTCTCTCCCAGCAGGCCAGCCTCCCTGGCTTCCTGCAAGGCCGCCTCGAAGCGCTCATAGGGCTCCCAGAATTCGCCGCGGATGTAGTTGTATCCCGCGGTGGATCCTGTGGCATAGCCGGCGATGATCATGCCTTCGACGAGGGCGTGGGGGTTGTAGCGCAGAATATCCCTGTCCTTGAAGGTGCCGGGCTCGCCTTCATCCGAATTGCAAACGATATATTTGTCGCCAGCGGCGCTGCGATTGATGAAACTCCATTTCAGGCCGGTGGGGAAACCCGCGCCACCGCGCCCCCGCAGACCGGAGGTCTTGACGGTTTCAATGATATCTTCCTGGGAAATCTTCTCCTTGAGAATCTTGCGCAGGGCCTCATAACCCCCTTCCGATTCATAGGTGGACAACAGCCAGGAGCGATCCAGGTGCAATGTGCGCAGACAAACTTCATTCGCCATTGTCTTGCTCCAGGCTGTCGAGTATGGAATCCACCAGTTCCGGGGTCAGGTTTTCATAGTACTGTCTGCCGATCTGGAACATGGGCGCGCCTCCGCAAGCGCCAAGGCACTCCACTTCCTTGAGGGTGAACTTTCCGTCTTCCGTGGTCTGCCCCAGCTTGATGCCCAGACGTTTTTCCAGGTGATCGACGATGTTCTCCGAACCACAGATCATGCAGGAAACATTGGTGCACACGCAGATCTTATGGGTGCCCACCTTGCTCAGCTCGTACATGGAATAAAAGGTGGCCACCTCATAGACGGCAATCGGCGGCATGTCCAGGTAGTCCGCCACCTTGTTCATGAGTTCCTCGGTCAGGTAGCCGCCATTGTCATCCTGAACGATGCGCAGCGCCGCCATTACAGCGGATTGCTTCCACTCATCCGGATATTTGGCTATCCACTGGTCGATTTCCGCCCGAACCTGCGGCGAAAACAGGGATTCCTTGTCTGCCCGCTTGTCTGCGCGGGCCCAGGGTTCACAACGAAGGGTCATCAGCGGTCGATCTCCCCAAAAACAACGTCCATGGTGCCAATAACAGTCACCACATCTGCAAGCATATGCCCCTTGGTCATTTCATCCATGGCCGCCATATGGGCAAAACCCGGAGCGCGAATTTTCAGTCGGTAAGGCTTGTTGGCGCCATCGGCGATG
>JAMOMB010000083.1 GCA_027068795.1 Sedimenticola sp.
GTCCGGCTGTCCCGCCAGTCTGCGCATGTTGACCGCCGCCGCCGAGGTGTTGCCAATGAACAAAGACAGGGAACGGGGCAGTTCCTGTTTGCCTGCACCTGCCTGGTATTTGCGCAACAGCTGACGCACGGCTTCCCAACCCACATCTTCATTGCCATGCATGAGCACCGACACGAACAGCGGCGCTTCCCGCCGCCCCGGCAAGTGAATCAGGGTGGGGCCGCCAAGAAAGGCGTGCAAGTCCTTTGCGGGCAGATCCAGCAGTCCCCGGGGAAGTTCGCAGAGTTCAGCATACATGGTCAGACCTTCCAGGCGTGAACGGGGCGGGCGCTGTCCTGGCGCTCCCGGTAGGCGCGCACCATGGCGGGAAAATCCTTGCCGTTGCGGGAAATCCATTCACGCTGCCAGCGGGCCCCGGTCTGGCGGCTGGCGGCGCGGGCTTCGATGATGTCCAGCCAGCGGTCGGCCTCCTGTACGCCAATTCCCAGACGCAACAGCCCGGCCCGCGCCTGGGGAATGAGCTTTTGCAGGCACAGGTCGGCAACACTGCCTTCCTGCCCATCGAACCAGACGACACGGGCGTCCAGCCCGCGGCAGGCGCTGCTATAGAAATTCTCCTTGGCGCTGATGAAGGGCAGGCGGGCTTCCGCATCCTTTTCCGTGGCCATGAGTTCCTGGATGAGTCCAAAGTAAAACGCCGCATTGGCAATGACATCCAGCGGAGAGGGGCCACTCGGAACCACCCGGTGCTCGATGCGGATATGCGCCTTGCCGTTCTCTGAAATACCGACCAGCGGCCGGTTCCAGCGCCAGATGGTGCCATTATGCAGGCGCAGATGGGCCAGGGATTCCACCGGCGCATCCATAAGCTGGGGCAGCAGCACCGGATAGCGGTCACGGTTGGCCTCGAAGCACTCCATGATGGAATGCTCCGCATAGCGTACGCCGAAGGTGACGCGCTTGGAATAATCGCTGGCGCCCACGGCCACGGATTGTTCGAACAGGGGGATGCGGGTTTCATCCCAGAGTTCATGCCCGAACAGAAAGGGCGAGTTGGCCGACAGGGCCACCATGGGCGCGGAAATGATTTTGGAAAGATTGTAGGCGCGGGCGGCCTGTTGTGGAGGAATCTTCAGATGAATCTGGAAGGAGGTGGTGGCCGCCTCCAGCATCACATCGTCATGTTCCGCCACCAGATGCTCCCGGGCAAGAATGTCCAGGGCCAGGGGCCGGCCGTTACGCATGCGCAACACCTGTTCATTGAGCGCCTGATAACGCTGCATGGCGGAGATATTCTCCAGGCACAAGTCCGACTGCTGCACCGTGGGCAGGATGCCGATCATGAGCATATGGGCCGCCTCCCGGGTCGCCGCCACCTCGCAGCGCCGCCAAAGCGCCGCCAGCTCCTCATGCATGTGATCGAACATGCCAGCCGCAAAAGGCACGGGGCGGGTATTGAGTTCCACGTTGAAAGTGGACAGCTCCGGCACCACCTGGGGATCGTCCATATACCGCAGAAACGCCTGGTTGACAGGGGCGGGAAGGCCCCGGTCGGTCACCAGCCAGGCTTCGATTTCGCTGCCGGCCATGGCTTCTCCCTGGTCGAGAACACCATCCGCCATCCATTGTTCCAGCAGGGCGGTCTCTGCAATCACCCGATCCCGAAAACGTTTGAAATCCTCCTCGGAAAAGCTGCTACGACTGATTTCCTGTCCCATGAGAGAGTTTCCTGTGCAGAAGTTGATAGCGTTCCGGCGTGCCGACATCCAGCCAGTAGCCGTGAAAATGCTCGCCACTGATTGTACCCCCGGGGATTTTCCGGCGCAGCAGGGGCCCCAGGGGAAAGGGCTTTGCCTCGCAGCCTGCAAACAAGCGGGGATGATAGACGCCGACGCCGCTGAAGGTGAGCCGCGGCGCGCCTTCCTCCCGCACCACGCCATCTTGCAGCGCGAAATCGCCCCGGGGGTGATGTTCGGGGTTGTCCACCAGAACCAGATGGGCGAGGCTGTGCTCGGGGAGTTTCAGGGCGGCGTAATCCAGCTCGGTGAAGATGTCGCCATTGATGACGACGAAAGGGCCGTCACCGAGCAACGGCAACGCCTTGCAGATACCGCCGCCGGTTTCCAGGGCGCGGCCCTGTCCTTCCGCGGAATAGCGTATCCGCAGTCCCCAGCGGCTGCCGTCGCCAAGGCTGTCCTCGATCTGCGCTCCCAGATGCGCGTGATTGATCACCACCCGACTGAAACCTGCTTCCGCCAGCTTCTCCAGGTGCCAGACGATCAGGGCCTTGCCGGCCACTTTCAACAGGGGCTTGGGAACGCGATCCGTCAGGGGGCGCAGTCGTTCGCCGCGGCCAGCCGCCAGAATCATGGCGGGATATGCGCGATCCTGCGCCACGCCTTATTTTTTCTTCATGGAGCTGAAGAACTCTTCATTGGTTTTGGTGGATTTGAGCTTGTCATGGAGAAACTCCATGGCAGCCAGTTCGTCCATGGGATGCAGGATCTTGCGCAGGATCCAGATCTTTTGCAGCTCTGTCTGGGGAATCAGCAACTCTTCGCGGCGGGTGCCGGAACGGTTGATATTGATGGCGGGGAAAATGCGCTTCTCGGCGATGCGCCGATCCAGGTGCACTTCCATATTGCCCGTGCCCTTGAATTCCTCGTAGATCACATCATCCATGCGCGAGCCGGTTTCCACCAGGGCGGTTGCCAGAATGGTCAGGGAGCCGCCTTCCTCCACGTTGCGCGCCGCGCCGAAGAAACGCTTGGGCTTCTGCAGGGCGTTGGCGTCCACGCCGCCGGTGAGCACCTTGCCGGAAGAGGGGATGACGGTGTTGTAGGCTCGCGCCAGACGGGTGATGGAATCGAGGAGAATCACCACGTCACGGTTGTGTTCCACCAGGCGCTTGGCCTTGGCGATGACCATTTCCGCTACCTGCACATGGCGGGCGGCGGGTTCGTCGAAGGTAGAGGAAATGACCTCCGCCCTGGATACCGAGCGCGCCATTTCCGTGACCTCTTCGGGACGCTCATCAATGAGCAGGATAATCAGATACACTTCAGGATGGTTGTTGGCGATGGACTGGGCGATGTTCTGCATCATCATGGTCTTGCCCGCCTTGGGGGGAGACACGATCAACCCCCGCTGCCCCTTGCCCACGGGCGCCACCAGTTCGATGGTGCGCGCGGTAATGTCTTCCGTACTGCCGTTGCCCATTTCCAGATGCAGGGATTCGTTGGGAAACAGGGGGGTGAAATTCTCGAACAGGATCTTGTTCTTCGCCGACTCCGGCTTGTCGTAATTGATCTCGTCGATCTTCAGCAGGGCGAAATAGCGCTCATTGTCCTTGGGCGGGCGAATGGTGCCGGTAATGGTATCTCCGGTACGCAGGGCGAAGCGCCGGATCTGGCTGGGAGAGACGTAAATGTCATCCGGCCCGGCAAGATAGGAAGAGTCTGCCGAGCGGAGAAAACCGAA
Organism: Sedimenticola sp.; assembly: GCA_027068795.1. Lineage (GTDB taxonomy): Bacteria > Pseudomonadota > Gammaproteobacteria > Chromatiales > Chromatiaceae > Thiolapillus. The sequence goes on from JAMOMB010000083.1 coordinate 3,481, forward strand.
ACCGTCCTGCAGGATTTCCAGCACGCCTCCGCCATGGATGTCTTCGCCTTTTTTGGCGTGGGCCTTGAGGATGGAAAAGATGAGATCCTGCTTGCGGGAACGGCCCGTGCCCTGGATTTTCATGGATTGCGCCAGCTCGGAAAGAGCGGGAACCGGCATTTGCTTGAGATCGTTGAGATTCATGGGTATCTGATTTGAAGGGTTGGGAATAGAAGGTTAAAAGTTCCCGGCCAATGAATTACCGGGGGATCAGGAATTTGTATTGATATGCCGACAGAAGAATTGCTGGTGTTGAATGCCATGGCGGGCATTGCCATGGCAGTTTGTAAATCTTAGAGATTGCTGTCGATAAAGGCGGTAAGCTGGGACTTGGATACCGCGCCCACCTTGGTGGCTTCAATTTCACCGTTCTTGAACAACATCAATGTCGGAATGCCCCGAATGCCATAGGCAGGCGGGGTATCGGGATTGTCATCGATATTCAGCTTGGCGATTTTCAGCTTGCCTTCATATTCACCAGCGATTTCATCCAGTACCGGTGCAATCATTTTACAGGGGCCGCACCACTCTGCCCAGTAATCCACCAGTACGGGTACCTCTGCCTTCAGCACTTCCTGTTCGAAAGTGTCGTCCGCCAATTGAACGATTTTGTCACTCACTGACTGTTTCTCCGATAAAAATAAAAAAGTAAGGTGTCTGCATCGTCTGAAGCAACGATGCCTTGAAGATTATGGATTCAATATGTGTATCAAAAACGTCAAAGAATTGTAGATGCAGGTTGCTTGCTTCTTGCGGTAGCTCCGATCAAGTCGTCACCCCGGTTGATACCACCGGGTTCCGGCAACTGCTCCTGCATTATTCTGGCTTTACCCCTCCATGGGGTTGGTGCGCCGGAAACATCGAAATGAACTTGTTCGGGGCTGCCTTAACTACAAAGAAATCTGATCTGAAACGCCCCTGTATGTGGATTTTGCCCTGATCAGGGTATGTTTTTCAAGTTTTTATTGCATTTGAGACACGCTGATCTACAGAAAAATCCCGTTTGCGGTATCCTTCCCTCCCTATGAATGAAGAAAAACACCTGACAAATATACGTTTTGACAGCTTCGATCTGTCCGACGCCATACTTGCCGGCGTCAAGGACGCCGGCTTTGTATATTGCACGCCCATCCAGGCGGCAACCCTTCCCCCGGCCCTGGCGGGCCAGGATGTTGCAGGCCAGGCACAGACCGGCACGGGAAAAACCGCCGCATTCCTGTTGGCGGCGCTGCATCGCCTGGAGCAACACCAGCCGTCAGAAAAACGACGCCCCAACCAGCCCAGGGCGCTGATGGTTGCGCCCACCCGCGAGCTGGCGATTCAGATCGAGAAGGATGCCAGGGTGCTGGCAGGGCATACGGGGCAAACCGTGCAAGTGGTGTACGGCGGCACAGGCTATGAATCCCAGCGCAATGCGGTCCGGGAGGGCGTGGACATACTCATTGGCACACCCGGCCGCCTTATCGACTACTTCAAACAGAAGGTCTATGACCTGAAAGAGATCCAGGTGGTGGTGCTGGATGAAGCGGATCGCATGTTCGATCTGGGGTTCATCAAGGACATCCGCTTTCTGCTGCGCCGCTGCCCGCCACCGGACAAACGCCTGGGCATGCTGTTTTCGGCGACCTTGTCCTTCCGGGTCAAAGAGCTTGCCTACGAGCACATGAACAACCCCAAGACCATCGAAGTCGAACCGGACAAGGTGACCGCCGAGCGCATCGAGGAGCAGGGCTTCATGACCGCCAACGATGAGAAAATCCCTTTGCTCATTGGCCTGTTGCGCCAGTGGAAAGACGCCAGAACCATCGTCTTCGTCAACACCAAGCGCGCCGCCGATGAAGTCTGGGGCTTTTTGCAGGGCAACGGCATCGAGACTGCCGTGCTGTCCGGCGACGTGCCGCAGAAAAAGCGCATGAGCCTGCTGAAGAAATTTACCCAGGGCGGCCTGGATGTGCTGGTGGCCACCGATGTGGCCGCCCGGGGGCTGCATATTCCCGATGTGACCCATGTCGTAAACTACGACTTGCCGGAAGACGCCGAGGATTATGTGCACCGAATCGGCCGCACCGGTCGCGCCGGAGCCGCCGGCAGCGCCATCAGCTTTGCCTGTGAAACCCATGCCTTCTCCCTGCCGGATGTCGAGGCCTATATCGGCCACAGCATTCCCATGAGCGCCGTCCCCAGGGAGCTGCTGGCGGAAGTGGACCCTTCCAGCCGCATCCGCATTCCGCGCAAGCCGCGGCCGCACAACAGTCGCGGCAACAGAAGAAGAGGCGGCGGCCGGACCCAACACACAAGGAAACGTCGACAAGGATAATGTCTGGGAAGGAAACCCAGAAAGGAAGAAAAGTATGACCGGGAATCGAGAGTATCGATGGCGATTGCCAACCCTCGCCTCCTACCAGGGACAGTATTTCTACATGGCGCTCATTTTGATCGTCGTGTTGATATCATCCGCCTGGGTAGGGCAGCATTATGTCAGCCACACCTCGGAAGAGCAGATCAACCGCATTGCGGTTCGCGCCCTGGCGGAAAAGGAAACAGGAAAGCTGCTTCGGGAGCTGCAGGAAATTCAGGATTGGCTGGGAAACCAGCTCATTGAGCCGGGAACCCAGTCTGGCAGCCAGCTCCATTTCCTGGTGCAAGCCCTGGAAAAGCACTTCGAGGAACTGGCCGACAACATTCAGAAGCTCGGCCACAAAGAACCACTTCTCAAGACGCTGGTTCCCGTTTCCAGGCTGTCGCGTTTCAAAACGGATATTGCCACTTTTCTCCATATTTCCAGCAACAATGTCCTGCGGTTTCCCGGGATCTACATCATGCAACCAAAGTCCAGGGCGATTCTGGATGCATTGGACAATATTGCCGTTCAGCTGGCTCGGGAACACAACATGAGCCGTTTTACCCACCTGGTATATCAGGCGCGCCATACCTGGTTGCAGCTGCTGTCTGAATTCCATTTGTTGGTGGCAAACCGCTTTAGCGTATTTTCAGACAACCCCGAAGTGGGGATAGACGCTAACTCCAAGAATATCAACAAATATCTGCACCAAATGCAGCAGCAATTGGTGGAGCTGCAGAAAGCGCGCGCGCCGGCATCATTGCAATTGACGGATGATCTTTGGCAGCGCCTGTTGGAAAACGTAAAAGAATGGAATCAGTACTATGGCAACCTGCTGGAAAACCTGCATTCCGAACGGTGGCGGGAAGACATGTACCTGTACAAGACATCTCTGCAACCCCAAATCCAGCAAATGCAGTCTGACTTGAAGCAATTGCAGGACCGTCTTTTCCAGCAGACAGCCGATGACATTACCGGGCTGACCAATATCGCATCACGCCTGAGCCAGACCATATTCGTTCTTACCATCCTCGGCATTTTTTGGATCTTGTTCGCCTATGTTTACCTGAAGATTCGGGTGATCAAACCCATTGCGGAAACAGCACATGCATTGCGGGAAGAAGCCAATGGCAATAGCGACGTGATCATTCCCCGCCCCAAATTGGCGGAAACCCAGGATCTGGTGGAGGCCTTCAGCGAAATGCGCCGACAGGTCTGGAAACGGCAACAGGGACTGGATCATCTTGCGCACCATGACCCCCTTACCCAGCTGCCCAACCGCCTGCTGTTCATGGATCGTCTGGAACACGCCCTGAATATCGCCCACCGGCATAACAAAATGGTGGCGCTGCTGTTTCTGGATCTCGACAACTTCAAGAAGATCAACGATGCCCTGGGGCATTTTGCCGGAGATGAGCTGTTGGTGAACGTAGCTGGCCGCCTGCAGAAGGTGGTACGAAGCTCAGACACCGTCGCCCGCCTGGGAGGCGATGAATTCGCCATTCTCCTGGAAGACATCGGGCAAAAGGCGTTTGCCAGAAATGTAGCGCAGAAGATTCTGAAAGAACTGCAAACGCCATTGGAAATCGGCAGTCAGCAGTACCATATTTCCGGCTCCATCGGTATTTCCATCGCTCCATACGATGACAATCAACCCGAAGACCTTCTCCGCGACGCGGATGCTGCCATGTATGAAGCAAAACGGCGCGGGAAAAACAACTATTACTTTTTCTCCAGTGAACTGTTGCAGCGCGTCAGCCGCCAGTTGGATCTGGAGCATCGCTTGCGTGGCGCAGTGTTGAAGAAAGAGTTTCTTTTCCATTTTCAGCCCATCGTAGAAGCCGATACCGGCAAGCTCATTGCCGTGGAGGCGCTGATGCGCTGGCAGCCGGAAAATGAACCGCTAAAATATCCGGCGGAGTTCATGGAGACCATGAAAAGCCAGAACCTGGATTTGAGCAAGAAGCTCATGAAGCATCTTTTTTCCCAGGTAGACCATTTGCAGACGTCTGCGCAACTCGAACATGACATACAGCTACGGGTTTCGATCAATATGGCCCCGGGCGCATTGCGCGACCCAACCCGGCACAGCGGCGTCATCACGACATTACACCAGTTGAAGTTTCCTTCCCATATCATTCTGGAGATCACGGAAGATACCCTTCTTGAGGATCTGGCCACCGCACGCGCCCTGTTCAGCGAGCTGCGGCAACTGGGGATACCCCTGGTGCTGGATGATTTCGGCACCGGACAGTCTTCCCTCAATCACTTGCGCACCTATCCGTTCGACAGCATCAAGATCGACCGGGAATTCGTAAGGGATATCTCCTCGGACGAGGAGGATGCAATTCTGGTCAAGGCCATCACCCAGCTCGCCCACAGCTTTGGCATGAAAGTGGTCGCCGAAGGAGTGGAAACCGAAGCCCAGAGAAACTACCTGATCAGTATTGGTTGCGATTACCTGCAGGGATTCGTGATCAGCAAACCGCTGCCCATGGATGAACTGCTGGCGTTTCTGAAAACCGTGGAAACCTGAACAGCGATCAGACCTGACAACCGAGACTGCGCAGCAGCGGCTCGAAATGCTTCAATGCCCTGAATTCCGCGCTGTCCCGGGCGGGCTGTTTTGCGTCCGGTTGCAGCATGCATAACAGATGCGCAATGCCATAAGCATGCGCGGAACGCAGCACCGGCAGGCTGTCATCGATGAACAGGGTGCGTTCAGGGGAATAATTCACCACTTGCCGCAAACGTCCCCAGAACGCAGGATTTTCCTTTGGCAGGCCCACATCATGAGCGCAGACCACCTGGTCCAGATGTTCTCCCAAACGGGTTTTCCCCATTTTCAGCTGCAGGGCTTTTTGGTGTGCATTGGTCACCAATATACGGGCTTTTCCCTTGTCCTTCAGACACTGCAAAAAATCCACCACATGCGGGTGCACCGCAATCAGATGCTCCACTTCTGTTTTCAACAGCGGAATATCCAGGGCCAGCTCCCGGCTCCAGTAGTCCACGCAGTACCAGTTCAGCGTTCCTTCGACCTTGCTGTAGCGTTGCAGCAGCTCTTGGGTTGCCGCTTCCAGGCTCAGTCCATGTTGTTCGGCATAGCGCCGGGGCACATATTCCAGCCAGAAATGATTGTCAAAATGCAGATCCAGCAGCGTACCATCCATATCCAACAGTACGGTGTCAATCTGCGCCCAATCAAACATGAAACTCTCCGCAAAAAAGCATTTGCACTCCGCCCATTGGCTTTGTAGCCTGTGGTTTACCCCAAGGAAGCATCATAGCCATGACATTACCAGACATTCAACGCATCAACCAGATTGCCCGGCAGGCAGGCGAAGCCATACTACAGATCTACGCCCAGGATTTCGAGGTACGGGAAAAAGCGGATCACTCGCCTCTCACCCAGGCGGACATGGCTTCACATCAGCTCATCGAGGACGCCCTTGGGCGGCTCACGCCGGACATCCCCGTGCTTTCGGAAGAATCGGCGGCCATTCCTTTGGCAGAGCGCCGGCAGTGGCGGCGCTACTGGCTCATCGATCCTCTCGATGGCACCCGTGAATTCATCAAGCGCAACGGGGAGTTTACGGTAAATATCGCCCTGGTGGAGCAAGGCTTTCCCGTGCTCGGGGTGGTGCATGTGCCGGTCACCGGGGTTACCTATTTTGGGGATACCGTTGACGGCGCCTTTCGCCAGGAAGCCCAAGGCAATCCGGAGCAGATCCGCGTCGCACGCCCCTGCGCCACGCCAGTACGCGTTGCCGGAAGCCGCTCCCATGCCGGAGACAGCCTGGTACAGTTCTTGCGCAAACTGCCGGGGTACGAAATCATCAGCATGGGCAGTTCCCTCAAGCTATGCCTGGTAGCAGAAGGAAAGGCGGACATCTATCCGCGCCTGGGCCCGACTTCGGAATGGGACACCGCTGCCGCCCAGGCGGTGGTGGAAGCCGCCGGCGGTCAGGTGACGGATACCAAGCTGCATAGACTGCGCTACAACCAGAAGGATTCCCTGCTGAATCCGCATTTTTTGGTGTTTGGCGACAACGCCATTGACTGGAGCGCCTTCCTGTAATGCTGCGCTCGGGGCTTCTTTTTCCAGCCTTGCTGGCGCTCCTCTGGTTGGGCAGCCCAACCCTGAAGGCGGGCACAGACGATCCCCTGGTTTTTGATGATGTCCCCCTCAGGGAAATGGTTCGGCATCCGGATTGGTTCAAGGAGAGTTTTCTGGATTTACAGGACGACCTGCATGAAGCATTGGACGACGGCAAGCAGGGAATCATCGTTTACTTCGGGCAAAAGCGTTGCCCCTATTGCCGGCAGCTGATGGAGGTCAATTTCAGGCAACCGGATATCGTCAAATACACCCGCAGCAACTTCGATGTCATCGCCATCGACATCTGGAGTCCGGAAGAGGTTACGGATCCCGCCGGCAACACCATGACCCAACGGGACTATGCGGTGAAAATGGGCACCAATTTCACCCCATCACTGATTTTCTATGATGCATCCGGCAATATCGCCCTGCGCCTGCGCGGCTACTATCCACCCTATCAGTTCCGGGCCGCCCTGGAATATGTGGCAGATGAACATTACAAGCGGGAGCCCTTCAATTACTATCTGGCGCGAGGCGACAGCACCCTGCGGTTCGAGGCGGAAGACATGGTGGAAGAGGAGTTCTTCCTGCCGCCGCCCCACAATCTGGATCGCAGCCGTTTTCCCGGCGAACGCCCCCTGGCGGTATTTTTTGAGGCGGGCAATTGCCATGCCTGCGATATCCTGCATACCCAGCCTCTTCGCCAACCCGCTATTCTGGAGCTGCTGGAGGCGTTTGAAGCAGTGCAATTGAACATGTATTCGGCGGAACCGGTGATCACGCCGGACGGGAGAAAAACCAGCGCCCGGCGATGGGCGGAGTCATTGGGCATTTTCTATGCGCCAACGCTGGTTTTTTTCGATGAAAACGGCAGGGAAATCATTCGCGTGGATTCCGTGGTGCATTTTTTTCGGCTACGCAACGTCCTCAACTACATCCTGGCCAAAGGCTACCTGTCCCACCCCAGCTTCCAGCTGTGGCGCTCTGCCGAACGGAGGCGCTGAATCACTCAGGGACAAAATGTTCTCAGGTAATCTTCATAATTGTCACGCTTGCGCCGCAAGTTTTCTCCTGCCGCGGGAGAATAGCCCCGGCGCAGCTTTGCACGGACGGCTTCCAGTTGCTTGCGCTTGTTCCAGCAGGCCCGCAGCGCCGCCGCTCCAGGCTTTTTCCTGGCATTGTTTTTCGCCAGTTGGCGCTTGCGCTGCAGCCGTTCCCGGTCGCGTTTGCGGTACTGCTTGTAGAGCGATTTTTCCCCGGAACGCAGGGAAGACCATACCGGCTGGGCTTCACCGGTTTCGATGCGTTCCCCACCATTCACGCAGGCCTGCTGCTGGAAGCTGACGCTGCCATCCGGCTGTGTACAGCGATAAACCTGAGCCCCATGGCTGCCCTCCATGAGCAGGAACGGGACCAGACCGAAGAAAAGAATTCTTGTTGCTGACATGGCGCTCTCCTTGCGTGTATGAAAATACCCGTCAATCCGTGACTTTTTTCCATCTTAGCGGACGGCAACAGCGTCTTGCAACTCCAGCACAAGAAACCTTGTTCGGCTGTCAGGTATAATCAAATTTTGCAGCCCTTGGATACTCGATCCCGTGAGCCACCATTTCCAGCCTTTCTTGCAACAGACACTCCAGCAACGCATCCTCCTCCTCGATGGCGCCATGGGCACCATGATTCAGCGCCACAAGCTCACAGAGGAAGACTACCGGGGTGAGCGCTTTGCCGGCTGGCAAAGTGATGTAAAGGGCAACAACGATCTGCTGGCGCTCACCCAGCCGGACATCATTCGCGGCATTCACGAGCAGTACCTGGAAGCGGGCGCGGACATTCTGGAAACCAACAGCTTCAACGCCACCCGCACCTCCATGGCCGACTATCACATGGAAGCGCTGGCCTATGAGATCAATGTGGCGGCGGCCCGCCTGGCCAAGGAAGCCGCGGACAAATACAGCACCCCGGACAAGCCGCGCTTTGTCGCCGGCGTCCTCGGCCCCACCAGCAAGACCCTGTCCATCTCGCCGGAAGTGAACGATCCGGGGTTTCGCGCCATCACCTTCGAAGAACTGGCGGAAGACTACCGGGAAGCCACCCGGGGGCTCATGGAAGGGGGGGCGGATATCATCCTGATCGAAACGATATTCGACACCCTGAATGCAAAAGCCGCCATTTTCGCCGTGCAGGACGTATTCCGCGAATCCGGCAGGGAGCTG
>JAMOMB010000084.1 GCA_027068795.1 Sedimenticola sp.
TAGGGTGGCCCGGGGAAGTTCTACGCCGATCCGCTTGAACTGTTTCTCCTGGTGCGCCAGGGGCAAGGCATCCTGGTACTTGGATACCACGATGTGCGACAGCAGGCCGGGGGAGGCGTTGCTCTTGGGAAGGGGTTGCGGCGGCAGGGGTGCCGTGCGCACGGTGTCTTCACAGCCCTTGCAGGCATACCTGGGACGGACATGACAGATCACCTGGATCCTGGCCGGAATGATGTCGAGCTGTTCGCTGACGTCTTCACCAATACGCGTCAGGGTACAGCCGCAGTAGCTTACGAGACCTTCTCGGCATCGCTCAGGTCGTGCTCCACCTCGATGCGCGGCAGGTGCTCGGGCAAGGGCTTGCGACCGGACTTGCGACGTTTGTGGGCCGGTACCGTGACGAGTGCTTCGGTATCTTCAGTGTCGGCTTCATCCTCATCCTGCAGGGCTTCCGGTTCATTGAACAGGCGCAGTTGCGGGCTGGGGTCTTTTTCACTGGAAGGACCGTAGCGGCGACTGAGCAGGCGGCGTTTTTCTTCTTCGAGTTGTTCGATGCGGGCCTGCAGGTGACGAATCTGGTTGGCTTGTTGCGCCAGCACCTGTTTGAGCTGAGCCGGGTCATCAGGCAGTGGCGTATGATCTGCAGGGGTATGCGACATGAAAGAAGGATACCGCAGACGGCCCTGAAACTACAGCATAAGCTCTTGATAATGCTATAACAATGTCTTGTATTTCAGTGCCTTGTGAGGCTGAAGCTGGCCAATGTCGTAGCCATCGAGCAGCCAGTTCAGTTGCTGACTGCTCAGGGTCACGACAGGGCCCTCCAGGTGGTCGGGCCAGGCAAAGCGCTCCTGCTCCAGCTTCTTGTGCCACAGGCAGAAGCCATTGCGTTCCCAGTAAAGGATCTTCACCGCATCCCGGCGGCGGTTGACAAAGACAAACAGGTGCGTGGAAAAGGGATCCAGGCGCAGCTGTGCCTCTACCAGCACCGAGAGCCCCTGGATACCCTTGCGAAAGTCCACCGGGGCCTGGCACAAAAAGACCTCGGTCAGATCAGGATCGGGTCGCATCATGCCAGTGCCTGCACCAACTGCTTCAGGTGGTTGCTGTCTGCTTCACCCTGCCATTCCAGCACCAGGCCGTTGGGGAACTGAAGACGATATTGAACGGAGGAAGTACAGGCCACCCGGACGCGACTGAAGCCTACCGGTGAAGGGGTATTCGAATCCAGATTTTCCTTGCGAAAACGTTTGCTCCAACCGTAGAAGACTGAGAGGGTCAATCCTTCCTGCGCGGCATAATCCTTGAGGGTCATGCCCTGTTCACGACAATGTTGATAGTGTGCCCGCCAAAACGCGCGGCGATTCTGATGACGAGCCATGCGAAACCTCCAGAAGCTACAAATGGAGGCAGTGTGGACGCCTGTCAGCAGGATGGGTAGATGGGGTTTATGGAGCGTTTACGTTGTTTCAGCTCTTCGAGCTGTGACTCGTGTAAGGGCTTATTGGCCAAAAAAGCCTGGGAAATCAGGGTTCCGGAAAATAACCGATGCCAGCGTTCCACCACCTCCTGCAATGACCAGCGCTGTACGCTTTCCGTATCCACATGCAACACCACATGTGTATGGTTGGACATGACCGCATAGGCACAGATATCGATGGCAAATACCTCCGCCAGCTGCAGTAACCGGGTTTCCACCCATTCCCGGCGGTGTTCGAATGATTTGCCGGAAACCGGATCTTCCCCGCAGAGGAAGGCGCGTCGCACACAGCGGGAAACGCAATGATAGTAAGGGGTGTCATCGAGGCTGATGAGGGCTTTTCGGGGCTTGGGCATGGGAGTTCCTTCTCCGCAACGTTCTTTATATGTTCTCTATTTTGCCCATGTGCGGAAGAAAGTCAATAGGTGGGTGTCCATTAATAAATAGGTGGGTGTCCATTAATAAATAATTCAGCGGGGTGCTTTTCGATCAAGCTCCTGCAGTTCCCGGTCCAGTTGATAGCGGTCCGAGGTGATGTAGGCTTCCAGTTTGCTCAGTTTGCGCTCCAGCCTGCGAAAACGGTACTTGGCGGCAGAGAGTGTTTCTTTTGGGGATTTCCGGTACTGCCGCCAATATTTTTCTTCCTTGTCGTCACGGTATAGGTCGCGTGGTTTCGCCGGCAGAAATATGGCGGCGAAGATGTACAGGCCCACAGTAACGAAGGTGAATGCGAAGGCGGAGATGATAACGAGTATGCGCACTATATTCACATCCCAGGAGAAATAGTCGGCGATACCCGCACAGACGCCGGCGATCTTACCGTTTTCCGTGTCGCGGTAGAACCGGTTGTGGCAACCCCAGTCGCAGCTCATTGTCTGTTTCTCCAGCCGGGCGCTTCCCGGTCGAGTATGATTTCCAGTGATTCGATTCGTCTTTCCAGTTTCTCCGACAGCGTCCAGAGATCGGCCAGGGTTTCCTCATCGGCCTTGGAAAGGTTCTTTGCGGTGCGCGCCTTGGATAGATAGTGCAATACCAGCCACAAGGGGGCGACAATAACCATGAAGACGATGGGCAGGGCCAGCAGCAGGTCTGTATCAAATTCCATGG
>JAMOMB010000085.1 GCA_027068795.1 Sedimenticola sp.
CCAACCAGACCCGGGACAGCCTGCCGTGGAAACTGCTGCTATCAAAGGCGCTGGTCATGGTGCTTGCCAGCATTCCGGTCATGATCCTGCTGTTCGTGCTCTTTCCCCGCCTGGACGGGCCTTTGTGGACCCTCAATCTCGGCAGCGGCAGCGGCGTTACCGGCATGTCGGACAACATCCGCATGGGCAGCATCAGCAATCTCAGCCAGTCCACCGAGGTAGCATTCCGGGTGCGCTTCAAGGGCGAGATTCCGCCGCCTCCCCAACGCTACTGGCGGGGCATGGTGCTGTGGCTCACCGACGGGCGCAACTGGGAACGGGAGGAATCCTCCCCGCCCAGCAGGGGGTTTGCTCCCTTGGGCCAGGCGGTGGAATACGAAATCACCATGGAGCCTTCGGGCCAGCCCTGGCTGTTTCCCCTGGATCATATCCTGGGTTCGCCGGTAACCGGACTGTCCCTGAACCAGGACGGGGAACTGAGCACGATCAAGCCCATCCACACGCGCAAAACCTATCCGGCCTTCAGCGCCCCGGGCATTCGCCCGCGAAAACTCCAAGTCCGGGAATGGCAGCTCGGCTTGCAACTGCCGGAAGATATCACCCCCAGAACCCGGCGGCTGGCGGCACAACTGCGGGGCCAGGGCGCGACAGACCGGGAAGTGGTGCAGGCGGCCCTGCGCTTCTACAACCAGGAAGCTTTCATCTACACCCTGCAACCGCCGCTGCTGAAGAACAACCCCGTGGACGAATTTCTCTTCTCCACCCGCAAGGGCTTCTGCGAGCATTATGCTACCAGTTTCGTGGTGCTCATGCGCCTGGCCGACATTCCCTCCCGGGTGGTCATCGGCTATCAGGGGGGCGAGCGCAACCCCATGGGCGGACATCTGGTGGTGCGTCAGTCCGATGCCCATGCCTGGGCGGAAGTGTGGCTGGAGGACCAGGGCTGGGTGCGGGTGGATCCCACCGCCGCCGTGGCTCCCGAGCGCATCGAGCATTCCATTACCGCCAGCGACTATGCCACCGGCGCACCGGTGACTTTCCATCTGGGGGACTCCCCGGAGTTTTTCGCCCGCATGGCGAAAAACATGAAATGGCTGCGCGACAACCTTCAGCTCAACTGGCACTACTGGGTGGTGGGCTTCAACAGCAGCCGCCAGCAGACCCTGTTGCAGAAGCTGGGGCTGGACGATCTGTACGGCTATCGGCTTGGCGTGGCCGCCGCCCTGGGGGCCATGATACTGGGCGCTGTGACTTTCCTGCTGGGCATGCGCCGCCGCTCCCATGGAAAAGACCGGGTGCATCAAGCCTATCTGCGCTTCCAGCGGAAGCTGAGAAAATCCGGGCTGGAGATTTCTCCCACCACCGGGCCGCGGGATTTGCTGAAAATCGCCGTGCGCCGTTGTCCGCAACAATCCGCAGACATCCAGGCCATCGTGGGACAATACATGGCCCTGCGCTATGGCAAAAAACCCAGGAAGGACATGGTTTCTTCCTTTTGCAAGCGGGTAAGAAAATTTCGCTGTTCCTGAACCGTTTTGTCCTTGGTCAAGGTGGCAGGCGGAAAAATTCGCCAGTATTCTGGCCTTCTGTTTGATGGAGTGAGAACCATGAAAGACAAGAAAGAACTGGCCGACCAGGCCGGCGCCCTGGCGCTGAAGCTGGAAATCGAGCATGGCTGCTGCCCCCAATGCGTATTGGCGGCGGTGCAGGATACGGTAGGATTGATCAGTGATGAAACCATTAAGGCCAGTCATGGCCTCTCCGGCGGCGGCGGCCTGAGCGGCGTGGGCCTGTGCGGTTCCTTGGTCGGGGGCATTCTGGCCCTGGGCGCCAAGCGCGGTCGGGACCGGGAAAAATTCGCCAAGGGCAAGTTCATCGGCAATTTTTCCAAAGCCAATGAGTTGTCTCTGGAATTCAAGGAAAAATTCGGCGGTTTGACCTGTCAGGAGCTGCAACAGCAGTTCACCGGCAAGACCTATGACATGTGGAAGCCGGAAGAATACAAGGAATTCACCGACAATCGCGGCGACCAGTGCGCTCGCACGGCAGAGTTCGTCACCCGCTGGGTGGTGGAAAAGCTGTAAGGCCTACTTGCCGATACAAAAGCTGGAGAAAATCGTTCCCAGGAGGTCATCGGCGCTGAAGGCTCCGGTGATCTCCGACAAGGCCAGTTGCGCCTGACGCAAATCCTCCGCCAGCAGTTCCCCTGCCTGTTGCTGTTCCAGGGCCATGCGGCCTTTTTGCAGAGACTCCAGGGCGCGGTCGATGGCGTCCAGGTGTCTGCGCCGCGCCAGGAATTCGGTATTTTCCGCGCCCTGAAAGCCCATGCTGGCAAGGAGGTGCGCCTTCAGCAGTTCCAGACCCTCGCCAGAACGGGCGCTGAGGCCGATTTCCGGCAGGCCCCGGCGCTCGCCCCTGCCGGGCGCTTCATTCACCTTGTCCACCTTGTTGCGGATCAGGGTCACCGGGATGTCCGGGGGCAGATCCGCCTGCGCCATGCCTGCATTGCCGGGATCGGCGCTGGCGTCATAGACCCAGAGCAACTGATCCGCCTTGCCCAGCTCTTCCCGGGCGCGGCGCACGCCTTCCTTTTCCACCCGGTCCGACGTCTCGCGCAGTCCGGCGGTGTCCACCAGATGCACGGGCACGCCGCCGATCTGGATACGTTCACGCAGCAGATCCCGGGTGGTGCCGGGGACTTCGGTGACAATGGCGGCATCCACGCCGGCCAGGGCATTGAGCAGGCTGGACTTGCCGGCGTTGGGTTCTCCCGCGATCACCAGGTTGATGCCGTCCCGGAGCAATCGGCCGGTGCCGGCCTTGGCCCGTACCTCTTCGACTTTATCGATGACAGAACGTAAGTCAGCACTTACTTTTCCATCGGACAGGAAATCAATTTCCTCCTCCGGAAAATCGATGGCGGCTTCCACATACATGCGCAGCCGGATCAAGGCGTCCACCAGCTCATGAATCTTGCGGGAAAATCCGCCCTGGAGGGAGCGGCTGGCCAGCCGGGCGGCGGTGGCGGTTTCACTGTCGATGAGATCGGCGACGGCCTCGGCCTGGGCCAGATCCATCTTGTCATTGAGATAGGCCCGCAGGGAAAACTCCCCTGGTTCCGCCAGTCTTGCCCCCAGCTTCAGACAGCGCTGGAGAAGCATGTCCATGACCACCGGCCCGCCATGACCCTGGAGTTCCAGTACATCCTCACCGGTAAAGGAATGGGGCGCCTGGAAATACAGGGCGATGCCCTGATCCAGCACTTCACCCTGTGCGTCGAGAAAATTGCAGAAGCGGGCAAAGCGCGGTGGAGGCAGGGCGCCGGTGATGGCCCTGGCCATATCTTCCGCCAAGGGTCCGGAAACGCGGATGATGCCCACCCCGCCGCGCCCGGAAGGCGTGGCAATGGCGGCAATGGTGTCTTGTGAGTGAATACTCACTTTTTCTATCAGGAAGCTGCTTCCTGTTTTTCAATCTGCCTGGTGATCACCCACTGCTGGGCGATGGAAAGCACATTATTGGCCACCCAGTACAGCACCAGACCAGAGGGGAAGAAGGCGAACATCACGGTGAACACGAACGGCAAGGCCATGAGCAGTTTGGCCTGCATGGGATCCGGGGGCGCCGGATTGAGCTTTTGCTGAACGAACATGGACAGGCCCATGAGCACCGGCAGCACGAAATAGGGATCCTTCACGGACAAGTCCTTGATCCACAGGATCCAGGGCGCCTGGCGCAGTTCCACGGATTCCATGAGCACCCAGTACAGGGCGATGAAGAAGGGCATCTGGATGAGCATGGGCAGACAGCCGCTCAGGGGATTGGCCCCGGATTCCTTGTACAGCTTCATCATCGCCGCCTGCATGCGCTGCTTGTCGTCGCCGTAGCGGTCTTTCAGCGCCTGGACGCGGGGGGCGAGATTGCGCATCTTGGCCATGGACTTGTAGCTGGTTTCCGACAACTTGAAGAACACCGCCTTGATCAACAGGGTAAAGATCAGGATGGTCCAGCCCCAGTTGTTCACGATGCTGTTGATCCAGCTGAGGATTTCGTACATGGGCTTGGCCAGGATGGTCAGCCAGCCATAATCCACCACCAGATCCAGCCCTTCGGCAATGGCCGCCAGATCTTCCTGGTCTTTCGGCCCCATATAGATCACGCCGGAGAAGGTATGGCTGGCGCCGGGCGCCACGTTCACCGCCGGCGTGTATTCGCCAATGACATAATGTCCGTTGGCCAGTCCCTTGCTGTAGAAATGCCGGGGTTCCTTGCGCGGGGGCACCTGGGCAACCACGAAATAGTGCTGGATCATGGCGATCCAGCCATCCGTGACCTCCTTGTTCAGCTTTCCCGCCGCCAGGTCATCGAAATCATATTTCTGGTATTTGTCCTGGGGATCCCAGGCCACGCCCCCGATGAATGCGGTCATCATCAGGGCATTGCCTTTGGCGGCAGGCTCGCCCCGCTGCAGCTGGCGATACTCGCGCACCTGCCAGGCCGTGGCGGAGGCGTTCTCTACGATATTTTCCAGATCCACCTTATGGCTGCCCCGGGTGAAGCGGTAACGCTTGGTCACCTTGGTTCCCGTGCTGCCGGTCCAGACCAGATCCACCACCAGTTGCTCCTGGCCTTCTTTCATCTCGTAGCTGCTCTGGCTGACGCTGAAGATGGACTCATGGGTAGGCGCTTCCTGGTCCGCCGCACCGAGCAAGCCGTTCTGCGCAATGAAGAAATCATCCGGCGAGCGGCTCATCAAGCGGTATTTCACATCCGGCTGCTGGATGGAGACGGGATATTTCAACAACAGGGTCTCGACAATAGTACCGCCCCGGGTGTCGATACTCACTTTCAGGGTGTCCGTGGTCACCGTAATCACCTGGCCCCTCGGCGCCGGCTTGCCCTCCGCCGCTTTGACGGCCTGGGGTACGGCGCCATCGATATTGGTCACCGCAGGCACCTGGGGTACGGACTGATCGGCATTCCCGGTTGCAGCAGCCGTTTCCTGGGTGGTCTGCTGTTGTTGCGGGACTGCTGTATGGACATAATCCTCCTGCCAGGCCTGCCAGAGGAGAAAGCCCGTATAGGCAAGGGCCAGAATGAGGATTAATCGTATGTTGTCCATATATATAAGGAATCGGTCAGGATGGAATTTCTTTACTCAGGCGTTTCCAGTGCTTTTCCAGTGAGCGGAAGAGCGCGGCATTGTCCGCCTTGTGAATACCCGGTTTTACCAGCACCACCAGATCCAGCCCTTGCAATTGCTGCTGGTGATGGCGGAAGCTCTCCCGCAACAGGCGCTTGATTCGATTGCGGTCTACCGCCCGACGAACATGTTTTTTCGCCACCGCCAGTCCCAGACGGGCCGGATGCTGCTGTCCCTCATGCCGCGCAAGCACGGTAAAATACCGGTCTGTGGAGCGAACAGATTGCGCAAATACCTTTTTATAGTCCTCCGCCGAGAGCAAGCGTACATGGCGAGGAAAACCCTGCTTTGAAATACGCTTCTGGCTCAGGGGGTAAGACGCGCGCGGCCTTTGGCGCGGCGGGCGTTGATCACCTTGCGGCCGCCCTTGGTCGCCATGCGGGCGCGGAAACCGTGGGTGCGGGCGCGCTTGAGATTGCTGGGTTGAAATGTACGTTTCATGAGTCTGTACCAATATCCTGATGCATTCTGCAGCCGTTGCAAAAACCAAAACCGCTGCCACGAAAAAGACGGGCAAATCTAGTCTATTTATCGCGTAATGTCAATCTTTATCAACAATTCCCGGGTTTACTGACATAGCGCAAATAATCGCTTTTGCCTGTGGATAACTTCATTGCAGGAGAGTAAACTCTTCTTCCCCCAAAGCAGGGAAAAACATCACCGGAATCGCCCGGCGCCATCCCTTGCTACCGTGGAAATCAGTCTTGAACAACAACAGCAGAGCGGTGCGGATCATTGACACACCCTCTGGCGATTCACCTATGAGGCAATGGATGTAACGTGGAACACTGGAATTATTGCCTGACGCGCCTGGAAAGCGAGCTACCGCCACAGCAGTTCAACACCTGGATACGGCCACTGCAAATCGCCGACACCCAAGCCACGGGAACTCTGCAATTGTTTGCACCCAATGCCTTTGTGCTGGACTGGGTGAAAAAGCACTACCTGCGGAATATCGAATCCTATTTGCAGGAATATGACAGTGAAAGCGCGCCGAAAGTACGCCTGGAAATCGGCTCTTCGAGAGCGGAAAAAACCCCGGCCGCCACAGAAACCAGGCAATCAGCGAACAGAAAACAAGATAACAACAGTAATAATCACGCTAGTGAGGACTTACTTATCAATATCAATCATTCCTTCACTTTCGAAAACTACGTAGAGGGAAAATCCAACCAGCTGGCGCGGGCCGCAGGCATGCAGATCGGGGAATCTCCCGGCACTGCGTACAATCCCCTGTTCATCTATGGCGGCACCGGATTGGGAAAAACCCATTTGCTTCACGCCATTGGCAACCTTATCGCCAAACAGACGCCGCACTACAAGGTACTGTATCTCCACTCGGAAGGCTTCGTCACGGAAATGGTAAAGGCCTTGCAACACAACACCATCGACGCCTTCAAACAACGCATGCGCTCGGTAAACGCCTTGCTTATCGACGATGTGCAATTCTTTGCCGGCAAGGAGCGTTCCCAGGAGGAATTCTTCCATACCTTCAACGCCCTGTTCGAATCCCAGCAGCAGATCATTCTCACCAGCGACCGTTTTCCAAAGGAAGTGGATGGCCTGGAAGACCGGCTCAAATCCCGCTTCGGCTGGGGTTTGACCGTGGCCATAGAACCGCCGGATCTGGAAACCCGGGTCGCCATTTTAATGAACAAGGCGCAGAAACTGTTTGCCGTGGAACTGCCCAGCGAAGTGGCCTTCTTCATGGGGCAGCGGGTGCGCTCCAATATCCGGGAACTGGAAGGCGCCCTTCGCCGGGTGGTGGCCAACGCCCAGTTTACCGGCAGGCCCATCACCCTGGATTTCGCCAAGGAAGCCCTGCGCGACATGATCGCAGCGCAAGATAAGGTGATAACAATCGAAAATATACAAAAGATAGTTGCAGACTATTACAAGATACGCAGCTCCGATATGCTGTCCAAGAACCGCAGCCGCACCATCGCCCGCCCCCGGCAGATCGCCATGACCCTGGCCAAGGAGCTGACCAATCACAGCCTGCCGGAAATCGGCAACGCCTTTGGCGGCAAAGACCACACCACCGTGCTTTACGCTACCCGTAAAATCAACGAGTTAAAGGAAACCGATACCCGTATTGCCGAAGATTATAAAAACCTGTTAAGAACCCTCAGTCATTAACTGTGAATAAACTGTGCCCAAAACCGGCCGCGCGCAGCAAAGGGACTTATCCACAACCCATAAACAGTTTTACAATGGGGCTATACAGGCTTTATTTTTATAAAAAACTACTGTAAGTTACGGAAAGAAAAGATGATTATCAAGTTACTCAGTAATCACGGCCTGCGTAATAATAATAACTAGGTTTTAAAATATATCCTTATCTAATAATTAGAGAACCAATCAATGAAAATCACCTCCAACCGGAAAGAACTGCTACCTGCACTACTCCAGGTCAGCAGCGTGGTGGAAAAACGTCAGACCCTGCCTGTTCTGGCGAATATTTTATTTCGTGTAGAAAAGGGAAAAATGACCCTGATCGCTACAGATCTGGAAGTGGAGATAAAGACCAGCATCCAGGTATCGGCGGAAGAGGACATGGAATTTACCCTGCCGGCGCGCAAGGTGGTGGATATTTGCAAGGCGCTCGGAGAAGATGCCGCACTGGAGCTGGATATTCAGGGCGACAAGACCATACTGAAATCCGGTCGGGGGCGCTATACCCTGAGCACACTTCCCGCGGCGGACTATCCCAATCTGGAAGCTGCTGTTGCTACGCAAAATATCCGTGTCGCCCAGAACAAGCTGAAGCGCCTGCTGGAGAAAACCCAGTTTGCCATGGCCCAGCAGGACGTGCGCTATTATCTCAATGGCTTGTTGCTAGAGGGGCGGCCGGGTAAACTGCGCGCGGTAGCCACGGACGGTCATCGCCTGGCGTTATGTGATCTGCAAACAGAAACAACGGAAGATCTGGAGATACAGGCGATTGTTCCCCGGAAGGCGGTGATTGAGCTGAACCGGCTATTGCACGCCAGTGAAGATTCACCCGAAGTGGAATTGCAATTCAGTAACAGCCATATGCAGGTGGAATTTCCCGGCGGCAGTTTTACCACCAAGCTGGTGGATGGCCGTTATCCGGACTATGCAAAAGTGCTACCTGCCGCAAATACCCAGGAACTGTTGGCGGACCGGGAATTGCTCAAAGGCGCGCTTACCCGGACAGCGATTTTATCCAACGAAAAATTTCGCGGTGTCAGGTTCAAAGTCGAACCCGGCATGCTGCACCTGATGGCGCATAATCCGGAACATGAAGAGGCCGAGGAAGATCTGGAAGTGGATTACCAGGGAGAAGAACTGACCATTGGTTTCAATGTCAGTTACTTGCTCGACGTACTGGGGGTGCTGGATGGAGACACCGTCAACATGGGCCTGATCGACGCCACCGCCAGTTGCATCATCACCTCCAGCCAGGATGACGGGGCGCGTTATGTGGTCATGCCCATGAGAATCTAACCCGATGACCTATTGCAGAAGCAGTACGGTGCAGGGGCGTTATGAAGACGCCCCTTTTCATTGAATCCATATTCGCTGGATTAGATGGGTGAAAATCGACCATATCCAGATCGAGAATTTGCGCATTATCCGGAACATGACGCTGGCGCCAGGTGCCGGGCTGAACTTCATCCATGGTGACAATGGCGCGGGAAAGACTTCCGTGCTGGAAGCGATTTTTCTGCTGGGGCAGGGAAAAAGCTTTCGGCATTCTGATGCGGGGCCGCTGATTCGCCAGGGCCGGGAACAGACGCAAGTAGTGGCGGATTTGCAAACCAGTACAGGAATCGCTTCCAGGCTGGGCATTCAGCGCAGTACCCGCGCGTTTGTCGCCAGGCACGGGGGACAAGATGTATCCAGGCGTTCGGAACTCATGCGCTTGTTGCCACTGCAATTGATTACCCCGCAATCCCATGAGCTGATTGAAAGAGGCCCGGAATTGCGGCGGCGCTACCTGGATTATGGGTTGTTTCACGTGGAACAACCCTATCACCAGGTATTGCTGTCTTATCACCGGACGTTGAAACAACGCAATGCCGCCCTGCGTTCCGGAGATATTTTGCTGGCGCGTTCATTCAATGAGCAGCTGATCTCCTTTTCCCGGGTGATCCTGAAAAGCCGCCAGGAGCTATTGGCGAAAATCGAAGCACAACTGGCAATCTTTGTAGAGGCTACAGCGTTTCCAGTGTCCATTGCGCTACGCTTGTCCAAAGGCTGGAAAACCGGACTGGAACTGAATGAAGCCCTGGAAAAGGCGGAGCGGCAGGATTTGTCCCGTGGTTTTACCAGTGTTGGTGTCCACCGTGGGCAGCTGAAAGTCCTTGCTGCTGGCGTAGCGGCCGATAAAACCCTGTCGAGGGGGCAGCAAAAACTGCTCATCTATGGTTTGGTGTTGTCCTTGTCCCGATTGATCCTGGAGAAAACCAATGAGCCGCCCTTGTTGTTGATCGATGATTTGGGTGCAGAGCTGGATAACGTGAACTCACAAAGAATATTGGATTTTCTGGAAAGAACAGGTATGCAGACCTTTATTACGGTACTGGATGCCCGTAGATACCAATTGCCGGATAGCGCCAAGCTGTTCCACGTGAAACATGGCGTGATTTGAAGCGCGGCAGTCTGAATCATCGGGGTTCTAAGCCATTGTCTGGTATAATGCTTTGAGGATTTAGCGGAACAGTAGAACATACATGGCAGATAACAACGATTACGATTCCTCGTCAATTAAAGTCCTGAAGGGACTGGACGCCGTGAGGAAACGCCCCGGCATGTATATTGGCGATACGGACGATGGCACCGGCTTGCACCATATGGTGTTCGAAGTGGTGGATAACGCCATCGACGAAGCCTTGGCCGGTCATTGCAGCGCCATTCAGGTCACCATTCATAGCGACAATTCCGTAACCGTATCCGATGATGGCCGCGGCATCCCCGTGGACATGCACGAAGAAGAAGGAATATCCGCCGCAGAAGTCATCATGACCGTCCTCCACGCCGGGGGGAAATTCGATGACAACTCCTACAAGGTCTCTGGTGGACTGCATGGGGTGGGGGTTTCTGTCGTCAACGCCCTTTCGGAAGAACTGGAACTGACGGTCAAGCGGGAAGGGAAAGTCTGGTATCAGCGCTATTCCCTTGGCGAACCCCAATCCCCCCTGAAAGCGGTTGGCGAAACGGAAGAGACCGGAACTACCATTCGCTTCAAACCCAGTGAAGAGATTTTTACCGAAACCGAATATCACTACGATATATTGGCCAAGCGTTTGCGGGAGTTGTCCTTCCTCAATTCCGGGGTACATATCCATCTCAAGGATGAGCGGGATGGAAAGGAGGATGTTTTTGAATACGAAGGCGGTATTCGCGCCTTTGTTGAACACCTGAACCGCAAAAAAACCCCAATGCACCAAAAGGTCTTCCACATAACTGCGGAAAAAAGCGATGTGGTGGTGGAAGTCGCCATGCAGTGGAATGAGTCCTATCAGGAAAGTATTTTTTGCTTTACCAATAACATCCCGCAGAAAGATGGCGGCACCCACCTGGCGGGGTTTCGCAGTGCATTGACCCGTACCCTGAATACCTATATCGAGCAGGCCGGGCTGGCGAAGAAACAGAAAGTTCATCCCACCGGTGATGACGCCAGGGAAGGGCTGACGGCTGTATTGTCTGTAAAAGTGCCTGATCCCAAATTTTCCTCCCAAACCAAGGACAAGCTGGTTTCTTCCGAAGTCAAAGGCATTGTCGAGGCCGTGTTGAGCGAGAAATTGAACGAATTTCTCATGGAGAACCCCGGTGAGGCCAAAGCCATTGCCGGAAAAATGGTGGATGCCGCCAGGGCCAGGGAAGCAGCCCGAAAAGCCCGGGAAATGACCCGGCGAAAAGGCGTGCTCGATGTCGCTGGACTGCCAGGAAAGCTGGCGGATTGTCAGGAAAAAGATCCTGCAAAATCAGAACTTTATCTGGTGGAGGGGGATTCGGCCGGTGGATCCGCCAAACAGGGAAGAAATCGCGCCAACCAGGCGATTCTGCCCCTGAAAGGAAAAATTCTGAACGTGGAGAAAGCCCGTTTCGACAAAATGTTGTCTTCGGCGGAAGTGGGCACCCTGATCACCGCCCTGGGCTGTGGAATCGGCCGCGAGGAATTCAATCCGGACAAGCTGCGCTATCATCGCATTATCATCATGACGGATGCCGACGTGGATGGCGCGCATATCCGCACCCTGTTGCTGACCTTCTTTTATCGCCAGATGCCCGAACTTATCGAGCGGGGTCACATCTATATCGCCCAGCCGCCTTTGTACAAGGTCAAGAAAGGCAAGCAGGAGACCTACATCAAGGATGATCTGGAACTGAATCAGTATCTGCTGCATATGGCGCTGGATGGCGCCGAGCTGCATGTCAATGCGCATGCGCCAGCCATGTCGCCATCTGCCCTGGAATCCCTGGCCATCGAATACGTCGCCAGCCGCGCCATTATCCAGCGGCTGGCCAAGCGCTACGACAGCCAGGTGCTGGAAAAACTCATCTACATGCCCGGGGTGGACAGGAAACTCATCGAGGACAAAACCGCCTTTCGCCATTGGCTGTCGGAGCTGACCCAGCGTCTCAATGCGGAGCAGAAGCTGTCCCACCGTTACGAGCTGCAACTGATCCCGGCGGAAGGGGAGAAAGGCGAGGTGATCGCCATCACCCACCATACCCATGGTATCGACAACAAAGGCTACCTGCCCGTGGATTTTTTCTACAGTGGCGACTACAAGAAAATACGTTTGGTGGGCGAAAAACTCCATGGCCTGATTGAAAAGTCGGCCTACATCAAGCGCGGCGAGAAGCAACAACAAATCGACAGCTTTGGCGAGGCCCTGGACTGGCTCATGGCGGAAGGCCGCCGTGGCCAGCATGTTCAGCGTTACAAGGGATTGGGGGAAATGAATCCGGATCAGCTGTGGGAAACTACCATGGATCCGGAAAGCCGCCGCCTGCTTCAGGTGCGCATAGAAGATGCGGTGGGAGCAGATGAGGTATTTACTACCTTAATGGGCGACGAAGTGGAGCCGAGAAGGGATTTTATCCAGTCGAATGCGTTGACAGTGGAAAATCTCGATATCTGATTAAATTATCCACAGAAGATATTTTCTGTGGATAAAATGTGAAAAACCAATTTTTTTCAGAGAACCAAAACAGAACAACAATGTTTTGGACGCAATTGCGCTGTTCCTGTTTCAAGGGCGGGAAGGAAGCCTGGCCACCTCCGCCTCTATCCAGGCCTCCACCTTGCGGGTGATTTCCGCAGCGGTCATGCCCGCCGGATCAAAAGCCTCGCCCACCACCAGATCGATGGTGCCGGGGTATTTTTTCAGTCCCCGCCGCCGCCAGAATACCCCGGCATTGTGCGCCATGGGAATCACGGGATAGCCGGATTTTTCCGCGAGCAAGGCGCCGCCGATGCCGTATTTTCTCTTTTCGCCCGGGGCGGTGCGGGTGCCTTCGGGGAAGATGATGATGACCCGGCCCTGTTCAAGCAGCTCCGTGCCCCGCTCCACGATTTTCCTTACCGCCAGGCGACCGGCGCTGCGGTCGATGGGGATATTGGGGATGGCCGCCAGGGCCCAGCCGAAAACCGGCAGGCGCATGAGCTCCTGCTTCAGTATCCAGGATTGCTGCGGCCGAATGATGGCCTTGAGCGCGATGGTTTCCCAGGTGGATTGGTGCTTGCACATGACGATGGCGGCATGCTTTGGGAGGTTTTCCCTGCCATGGATGCGGTATTTCAGCCCGCATAGCACCTTCATCAGCCATAGATTTACCCTGCCCCAGGCGGCAGCGATGCGATCCCGGACAGACAGGGGCAGCAGCAGGCCAATGGTGACGATTGCCAGGCCGAATAGTGCGATACTGGCGATCATGGCAATGAAATAGAGCATGGAGCGCAAGGTGATCAGCATGGTGATTCCTGTAACAAGCAGTCTACAGCCTGGCTGAGATCATCGAATACGGGTATTTCCTTCATGTCGCGGATTCCCCGGAGCTGTTCCACGGTATTCGCGCCTTTGCCGGTGCGCACCAACAGGGGCCGGGCATGAACCGCCCGGGCCGCCTGCAAATCCCTGAGGCTGTCGCCGATCACGGGAACGCCTACCAGATCGATACTCCAGCGCTGCGCCAGTTGCTGGTAGAGGCCGGGAAGTGGCTTGCGGCAACTGCAGCCCTCTTCCGGCGCATGAGGGCAAAAGGCGATGAGATCGATGTGGCTGCCCAGTTTGGCCAGCAGGCGCTGCATCTTGTCGTGCATGGCATTGAGGCTGGCCCTGTCGAACAGTCCCCGGCCAATGCCGGACTGGTTGCTGGCGATGCCCACCAGATAGCCCGCCTGCTTCAGCCTGGCAATGGCTTCCAAGCTGCCTTCGATGGGCTGCCATTCGTCCGGCGTCTTGATGAAGTGAGGGGAATCGGCGTTGATGACGCCATCCCGGTCCAGAATGATATGGCGCATATGGGAGGAAGGCATGAAGAGGCGTTACTCCATATCCCGAAACTCGGACACCCGGATGCGCCCGTTGACCATGCGGGATTCGCGCTGCATGAGCTTGTCCATTTTCCGCCAGAAGGCCTGGTTGAGATCGAAGTCGGCGGCGATGCCAGTGCCCATGAGCAGAATCAGCAGATCCGCCACCTCTTCTGCAAGTAAGTGCTTACTTTTCCCCTTGGTCACACAGGAGGATATTTCTCCCAGCTCTTCGGCCATGAGGGCAATGCGGTAATTCAGTTCCTCGCCGCCGGTATTCTTGAAATCATGCTTGTCGTGAAAGGCCTGCACGGCTTCCATCATCGCCTGCCAGGAGTCGGCTTGTGGATTCATCTTTCCCTCCTCATTGTTGCAGACGGGAAATATCGGCCACCCGCAGGAACAGGGCGCTGAGCTGCTTCAGCAGCGCCAGGCGGTTGCAGCGCAGCCCTTCTTCTTCGGCCATTACCATCACGTCATCGAAGAAGCGGTCTACCGTGGCGCGCAGTCCGGCCAGGGCTTTCAGAGCGGATTGATAATCGCCTTTCGCCAGCAACGGGGCCACCTGTACCTGCATGGTCTGCAACTGATGGAACAGGGATTTCTCGGCGGGATCATGCAGCAGCTGTTCATCCACCTCACCAGGAAGAGGTTCCCCGGCTTTTCGCAGGATGTTGCGGATGCGTTTGTTCGCCGCCGCCAGGGCTTCTGCTTCCGGCAGCTGGAGGAAGGATTGCACCGCCCGGATGCGCGCATCAAGGTCCGGGATGCTGCGGGGCCGAACGGCGCTCACCGACTCGAAGAGCGGGCCGGGAACCCCCTCATCCGCCAGCAACACTTTCAGGCGCTCCATGAGAAAGGCGTATACGGCGTCCAGGGTATCTTTTTCGGAGATGCGATCCTGCAAGGCGGACACAGCATGATCCAGCAATTCCCGGATGTCCAGGGTTAGTGAGTGCTCACGAATAATGCGCAATGCTCCCAGGGCCGCCCGGCGCAGGGCGAAAGGATCCTTGTCACCTGTGGGTTTCATGCCGATGCCGAAAATGCCGCACAGGGTATCGATTTTCTCCGCCAGGGACAGGGCGATGCCCGCGGGGGTTCGGGGCAGGCGGTCACCGGAATAGCGTGGCAGGTAAAACTCTTCCAGGGCCAAGGCCAGCGCTTCCGGCTCGCCGTCGCGCAGGGCCTGGTAGCGGCCCATGACGCCCTGCATGTCGGCGAATTCGCCCACCATATGGGTCATGAGATCACAGCGGCTGAGCATGCCGGCTCGCTGCGCAAGACGGGGATCGGCGCCGGTCTGTTGCGCAATCCAGGCGGCGAGATCGGCAACGCGCAGGGATTTGTCATACATGCTGCCCAGGTCTTTCTGGAATACCACGGTTTTCAGGGATTCGACATGATCTTCCAGCTTGTGTTTGCCATCCTGCTCCCAGAAGAACATGGCGTCGGCAAGGCGCGGACGGATCACGCGCTCGTTGCCTTCGCTGATCACCTCCGGTTTCGGGCTGTCGATATTGGCAATGGTGATGAAGTGGTTCATCAGCCGGCCTTCGGCGTCGAACAGAGGGAAGTATTTCTGGTTCTTCTTCATGGTGAGAATCAGGGCTTCCGGGGGAACCGCCAGGTATTTTTCCTCGAAACTGCCGGTGATGGCCACGGGCCATTCGTTGAGGGCGGTCACCTCGTCCAGGAGATCGGCATCGATATCCGCCCTGCCCCCCAGGGCCTCCGCTACCTTTTCCACCTGGGCCTGTATGTTGTTCCGCCGGGTTTCGAAGTGAGCGATCACTTTTCCTTGAGATTCGAGCACATGGGCATAGCTATCCGGTGTAGTGATGGTCAGGGCAGCCGGGTGATGAAAGCGGTGGCCGTGGCTCGATGTTCCTGCATCCACGTCCAGCAAGTGGCAGGGGATGATGGCATCACCCTGTTTGAACAGCAGCCAATGCACCGGACGCACGAACTGGGCGTCGGAGCTGCCCCAGCGCATGCGCTTGGGAATGGGCAGGCGGTTCAGGGCGTTTTCGGCGATCTGTGGCAGCAGTTCGGCGGCGGGTCTGCCCTTTTCCTCCACCTGGTACATGAGCCATTCGCCCTTGTCTGTCTTCAGGCGCTGGAGTTGATCCACGGTGACGCCGCAGGAACGGGCAAAACCTTCGGCGGCCCTGCTGGGATTGCCTTCGGCATCGAAGGCCGCCTGCACCGCGGGTCCGCGCTTCTCGATCTTCCGGTCGGGCTGGCGGGTGGCGCAGTCCTTGACCAGCAATGCCAGGCGTCTTGGGGCGGCGTAAGGAATTGCTTCGCCGTGTTGCAGCCCGGCCTCATCCAGGCCGGCGATAAACGCCTTCTCCAGGGCGGCGGAGAGTTTTTTCAGGGCCACCGGCGGTAATTCCTCGGTGCCCAGTTCGAAAATCAGATCCTGAAAATCGCTCATGATGCGCCCTCCTCCCGGAGCATGGGAAAGCCGAGTTTCTCCCGGGCCTCGTAATAGGCCTGGGCCACGGCCCGGGCCAGGGTGCGCACCCGCAGGATGTAGCGCTGGCGCTCGGTGACGGAGATGGCGTGGCGGGCGTCCAGCAGATTGAAGGCGTGGGAGGCCTTGAGCACCTGTTCGTAGGCGGGCAGGGGCAGGCCCAGCCCGATGAGCTTGTTGCTGTCCTGCTCGCACTGGTCGAAGAGCCGGAACAGGAAATCCACGTCGGCGTGTTCGAAATTGTAGGCGGACTGCTCCACCTCGTTCTGGTGAAAGACGTCGCCATAGGTCACCGGGCCATCCGGGCCGTTGGCCCAGATCAGGTCATAAATGCTCTCCACCCCTTGGATATACATGGCGATGCGCTCCAGGCCATAGGTAATTTCCCCGGTGACGGGGCGGCAGTCCAGTCCCCCCACCTGCTGGAAATAGGTGAACTGGGTGACTTCCATGCCATTGAGCCAGACTTCCCAGCCCAGACCCCAGGCCCCCAGGGTGGGGGACTCCCAGTTGTCTTCCACGAAGCGCACGTCATGCACATGCAGATCCATGCCCAGCATTTCCAGGGAACCCAGATACAGCTCCTGGATGTTCTTTGGCGAGGGCTTGAGCACCACCTGGAACTGGTAATAATGCTGCAGGCGGTTGGGGTTCTCGCCATAGCGGCCGTCCGTGGGCCGCCGGGAGGGTTGTACATAGGCGGCGTTCCAGGGTTCGGGGCCGATGGAACGCAGGAAAGTGGCGGTATGGAAGGTGCCCGCGCCCATTTCCATGTCATAGGGCTGCAAGATCACGCAGCCCTGCTGGTCCCAATATTGCTGCAGGGCGAAGATCAGTCCCTGAAAGGTGGAAACATCCGGCGAATCGTTCATGTTCAAGGCAGGGGAAAAGGCACAAAACGCCAATTATACTGGCAAACGCACCGGCGGGGTTTATTTCACCGGTTTTTTTCCAGCCGAATGGAATCCAGGTCTGGACAGGTGAAAACCCCGGTGCATCGAGGGAAGAAGGCGGCGGATATTGGTGGAAGCCGGGAAAGATGGCGTTTATACTTTCCCCTGGCTTCAGCCATCCTCAGGAGAGCAGCAATGAAAAAATCATTTTTTATATCAATTACTTCGGCGATTTGTCTGGCAGTTGCCAGCATTGGCGCCGCCCATGCGGGAAAGCGGGTGGTTTTCGCGGGCGGCCCGGCAGGTGGTACTTTCCAGATCGTCGCCAATGCGATCCAGACGTATAAGCCGGTAAAAGAGATCAAGGCGTTCACGGTAAAGGCCCAGTCTTCCGCAGGTTCCGTGGAGAACCTTCGCAAGGTCAATTCCGGACGCGCCGATTTCGGCGTCGTCTATTCCGGTCATGTCTATCTTGGCCGAAACGGCAAGATGAAGAATGACAAGAAAAAGTACGAAAACGTGCTTGCCGTGAGCTTCCTCTATGGCGCACCGGCGCAGCTGGTGGTGCGCAAGGGTTCCGGCATTACATCCACCAAGGATCTGGTGGGCAAGAAAGTAGGCGTCGGCAACGCGGGTTCCGGCGCATTCGCCAACTGTGAGCTGTTTTTCAACCACCTCGGGATCTGGGACAAGATCGAAAGAAACGCCATGGGCTACAATGACGCAGCCGCAGCATTCGGCAACAACCAGCTGGACGCCTTCTGGCTGTTTACCGCCTTTCCGTCAGGCGCGGTGGTGATGGCGGCGCAAACCAATGATATCGAACTCATTGATCTGGGCGCGGATGCCGAGTCCTCCGGCTTCTACAAGGAATATCCGTATTTTTCCAAGCTGACCATACCTGCCGGCACCTACAAGGGCGTTGATACCGACGTATCCTCTTTCCAGGATTCCGCCCTCTGGGTGGCCAATGCCGACGTGCCTGAAGAGGTCGTCTACAAGTTGCTCTCCACCATCTATACCGATGAAGGCCTGGCCCATATGGTCGGTCAAAAGAAGACATTTAAGTCCATGACCATAGAGAACGCTGTCAACGGCATTGTCACGCCCATGCATCCTGGCGCGATAAAGTTCTGGAAAGAGAAAGGCGTACTGTAACAGTGCCCGGCGGGGCATCCGGCAGCGGCCGGCAACAGTCGGGGCGCGGTCTTGTATAAGCAGCTGCACAGGTTCGAGCAGATTCTGTTCGATGCCTGTGCCGTGTCCCTGCTGGTTTTTTACGCCTGGTCGGCGGTGGTGGCGCCCGCCGCCACCCAGTATCATCGTGGCATCTATGTGCTGGCCACCTATATTCTGGTGTTCCTGGTCTACCGCTCCAGATCGAAGCTCATGCGCGTGGTGGACTATGTGCTGATGGCGCTTTCCGTCATCACCATCAGTTACTGGATCTACAATTTCGAGGCCATCAACTACCGCACCGGGGCGGAAACCACCCTCGACATGACCATCGCGGTCATCGGTGTGCTGCTGGGTATCGAGCTGGCGCGCCGGGTGGTGGGCAATGTATTTGTGGTCATAGGCGTCGTCATGCTGTTGTACGGCGTGTATGGCGACTACATGCCCGACCTGATATCCCATGCGGGCGATACCTTCCCTGCCCTGTGCACCTCGATTTTCTACAAGAGCGATGGCGTATTCGGCATCATGGCCAATGTCCTGGCCACCTATGTGCTGCTCTTCGTTTTCTTTGGCGCATTTCTCAGCAAGAGTGGCGCACACAAGTTCTTCGTGGATTTTCCGCTGGCGGCCGTCGGTCACAAGGTGGGTGGCCCGGCCAAGGTTTCGGTGATCGCATCGGGACTTTTCGGTTCCATTTCCGGCAGCGCCATCGCCAATACGGTTTCCACCGGCGCATTTACCATTCCCATGATGAAAAAAGCCGGCTTCAAGCCGCATATCGCGGGCGCCATCGAGCCGGCTGCCTCCATTGGCGGCATGTTTCTGCCGCCCATCATGGGCGCCGGCGGCTTCATCATGGCGGAGCTGACCGGCGTGCCCTATTCCCAGATCATGCTGGTGGCCATTTTCCCTGCGCTGATGTACTTTTTCAGCGTCTATGTCATGGTTCACTATGAGGCGAAGAAATACAACCTGGTCGGGGAAAAATCCAAATATAGCGCCATGGAGATTCTGCGCCGCGAATGGTTTTACATCACGCCCCTGGTGGTGATTACGATTTTCATGCTTTCCGGCTATTCGCCCGGCTATTCCGCCATTCTGGGCATTCTTTCCTGCATCGTCATCAGCTGGTTCCGCAAGGAAACGCGCATCGGGCCGAAAGAATTTATCGAAGCCGCCAGAGACGGAGCGGAAAGCAGCCTGAAGATCGGCGCGACGGTTGGCGTCATCGGCATCATTATCGGCGTGCTGACCTTCAGCGGATTGGTGCTGACCTTTGCGGATATCGTCATCGAGCTGGCTGGCGGCTCCCTCGCACTGACGATACTGTTTATCGCCCTCGCTTCCCTGGTGCTGGGCATGGGGGTTCCCGTTACCGCGGCTTATCTCATCACCGCCGTGGTGGCGGTGCCGGCATTGACCCATCTTGGCGTCAATGTGATCGCGGCGCATATGATCGTCTACTGGCTTTCCCAGGATTCCAATATCACCCCGCCGGTTTGTATCGCCGCCTTCGCGGGCGCCACCATCGCCAAGGCCAATATGTGGAAAACAGCCTTCTCCGCATTCAAGTTTGCCAAATTTCTCTATCTCGGCCCCTTCCTGTTCGGTTATGTGCCCGCCTTTTCCCTGGATGGCTCGGCGACCGATATCGTCAAAGCCTTTGTGCTGATTATTATCGGCACCTGGTTTTATTCCTGGCTGTTGAGCGGCATCTGGCTGGGTTACTTCAAGAAGCCGGAAAGGGCTTAGTTTTGTGGGTCATTATCCCATTCATACCGGAGGGTGCTTAACGTAGTATTTTCTAAAGCCGGTTAGTTTTTTGGTATGTGAATGCCGGTGGAAGGGGAAGATTCCGTGGTCTTGCAGCCAAATCCCCTGGCTATCCTAGGAGGGTATTTGATCAGATCAGAGCCAACAAATACCTTGACACAGTTACCTACCTCAAATCCTGGGTAATGATCCAATATCTGATATGATCGCTGGGGAGTATTTACGATGTAGATAAACGGTAGTGATTGATATTCTGTTATATCGGTAGCAAGTGGCATGCCAGCCAAATGCAAGGAATAACCTAGCGCACCATACATGGACATGGCATTTGCTGCAGAAGCTTTTTGTACGGCTTTTTCGTTTTGTCTAATGCTTTCCGGGGTTGGCGCGATTTTTTTCTGAACAATACCCAGCTCAATACGCTCATCTGGTGCATACTTAATATATTGAGGGGAAGTGCAGCCAACAAGAGATAGTGTTGCGCCAATGGTATAAAGGAGAAGTTTTTTCTTCAGAAGCATAGCTTTGTTATCGTTTGTCTTAGTAAGGACACCCCGGATAATTCTATTATTATCACGCCAGCCCATGAATCCATGGATGGAAGAAGCTCAGAAAAATCTAATGTAGAAAATCTGGGACAACCGCTACCTTATATCTATAGCAATATGGTCAGCTATTGTTATTGCTGCGTTTTTCAAACCCAGCTCTGATCGTGCTGATTGTGTTACTAAGTCATTTATGTCAGAGAATGTATACGCTTCGCTGGGCTCAATTTTATTCACCCCTTCCGGCAAATATGAAGACACCCCATAATAATAATATGCTAAATATAGATCTTCTCCTGTATTACCATCAACCATTCTTACTTTAACAGCAATTACCGGCAGATAAGGAGCTAGACTGGTTTTAGACCTGTATCCGGCATATAAAATACGAATATCAAGAAATGCATCGGCACTATATCCTTCATAGTTTTCTAGAAATTCATGATGGCGTCCAACAGGTGTATCCATAGCATGTACTTGGTAGTGCTCGTTTTGCAGCTTATCTATGATAGTCCTGTTTATTGTTTTACTGAGAGACATTTCAACAGAATTGGCTTCTATAGCATCATTGTATTTTTCCATCTTATGTTTTAAATCGATTCCTTCCACTATTGCTCCCAAGGCTCCTCCTATGCCGCTCCCGGGATGAAGATTCATATCGACCAGCATCTGGTCGGGGTCTCCGCCCCAAACCAGCAAAATCTTGCTGATTTCACCATGCTTCATTCGGTCATATGGAATGGGTTCAATGGACGAGCATCCTGGCAATAGCAGTACAGCCAGTAAGATGTATAAGGTTGTTCTATGAAACTTCATCTTCTTCCCTGATTTTCAATGCGGTTCGCAAGACGGTCGGACACAAAGATGCCCTTGCGTAAGTGACATTTCCTACAGGCCCAGCTTTTTCTCCAGGTAATGAATATTGGCGCCGCCGGCCTCGAAACCCGCATCCCGCATGATGTCTTCCTGCAAGGGGATGTTGGTGAGTATGCCCTCGATGACCATTTCGGACAGTGCGGTGCGCATGCGGGCGATGGCGGATTCGCGGTTTTCGCCCCAGGCGATGAGCTTGCCGATCATGGAATCGTAATAGGGCGGCACCGTGTAGCCGTTGTAGAGATGGCTGTCGAAACGGATGCCGGGGCCGCCGGCCACATGCAGCTGGTTGATGGGACCGGGGCTGGGCATGAAGTTTTCCGGGTTTTCCGCGTTGATGCGGCATTCGATGGCATGGCCGCGCAGGGTGATGTCTTCCTGCTTGTAGGCCAGTTTTGCACCGGCGGCGATACGGATCTGTTCCTTGACGATGTCCACCCCGGTGATCATTTCGGTGACAGGGTGCTCCACCTGCACCC
Source organism: Sedimenticola sp. (assembly GCA_027068795.1). Taxonomy (GTDB): domain Bacteria; phylum Pseudomonadota; class Gammaproteobacteria; order Chromatiales; family Chromatiaceae; genus Thiolapillus. Next base: position 21,940 of record JAMOMB010000085.1, read on the forward strand.
GGGTGTTCATTTCGATGAAATAGAACTCGCCGTCCTCGTACAGGAACTCGAAGGTGCCTGCGCCGCGGTAGCCAATCTTGCGGCAGGCCTCGGCGCAGCGGTTACCGATTTTCTGCCGGACTTCTTCGCTGATGCCCGGGGCCGGCGCTTCTTCCACGACTTTCTGGTGCCGGCGCTGCATGGAGCAGTCGCGCTCTCCGAGGTGGATGGCGTTGCCATGGGTGTCGGCCAGCACCTGGAATTCCACATGGCGGGGGTTGCCGAGAAACTTTTCCATGTACACGGTTTCGTTACCGAAAGCTGTGCGGGCTTCTTCCTTGGTCAGGCTGATGGCGCTGATCAGGGCGGCCTCGGAATTGACAACGCGCATGCCCCGACCGCCGCCGCCCCCTGCGGCCTTGATGATGACGGGGTAGCCGATTTCCCTGGCCAGCAATATGCTGCGTTTTTCGTTGTCGTCGATCTCTCCATCTGAGCCGGGCACCGTGGGCACGCCGGATTCCTTCATGGCCTCGATGGCGGTGATCTTGTCGCCCATGAGGCGGATGGTTTCGGGCTTGGGGCCGATGAAGATGAAGCCGCTTTGCTCCACCCGCTCGGCGAAATCGGCATTTTCGGAGAGAAAGCCGTAACCGGGATGAATGGCGTTGGCGTCGGTGACTTCAGCGGCGCTGATCAGCGCGGGCACGTTCAGGTAGCTGCCTGCGGATGCCGCCGGGCCGATGCATACGGATTCGTCCGCCAGGCGTACATGTTTGAGATCCCGGTCGGCCTCCGAGTGTACGGCTACGGTCTTGATGCCCAGCTCCCGGCAGGCGCGCTGGATGCGCAGGGCGATTTCGCCCCGGTTGGCTATGACGATTTTTTCAATCATGGCAGCAGCCTCACTCGATGATGAACAGCGGCTGGTTGTACTCTACCGGCTGCCCGTTCTCCACCAGAATCCGCTTTACCACACCGCTCTTGTCGGATTCGATCTGGTTGAGTATTTTCATCGCTTCGATAATGCACAAGGTATCCCCGGCGTTGATGCTCTGCCCTTCATTGACAAAGGGTTTGGCCCCGGGGTTGGGCGCCCGGTAAAAGGTGCCGACCATGGGCGAATGTATGACGTGCCCTTCCAGTTCCGGCTCTTTTTCTTCTTCGGCCGGGGCGGCGGTGGCAGCAGGCGCTGTGGCGGGTGCCGCCGGCGCCACTGGCGCGGCCTGCGGGCTGGGCAGGGTGCCGTGGCGGCTGATGCGCACCGACTCCTCCCCTTCGTGTATCTCGATTTCTGCGATGTCGGAAGCCTCGAGCAGCTCGATGAGTTTCTTGACTTTGCGTATATCCATGGAGTTATGGCCCTGTATCTGTGGGTGCGCCAAGGTATTTGACGGCTGCCTGCAAGGCGAGTTCGTAGCCCTGGGCGCCCAGCCCGCTGATCACGCCAACCGCCACATCGGAAAGATAGGAGTGGTGGCGGAATGGCTCGCGGGCAAATACGTTGGAAAGATGCACCTCTATAAAAGGAATACCCACTGCCAGCAGTGCGTCCCGCAGGGCGATGCTGGTGTGGGTAAGGGCGGCGGGATTGATGAGGATGAAGTCCACATCATCATGGCCGGCCTGATGAATTCTGTCGATGAGCCGAGATTCTGCGTTGGATTGGAAGAAATCCAGGGAATGCCCTTGTGCTGCGGTGTGCGCATTGAGGTTTTGCTCAATGTCCGCCAGACTGTATCGTCCATAATGGTCGGGTTCCCTGCTGCCCAACAGGTTGAGATTGGGGCCATTCAGTATCAGAATTTTACTCATTGGAAACCGCGTTCCTGTTTGATGTTGCCGGGAACTGCGCTGATTCAGCCTGCAATTGGAGCAATTTTGCGCCAACCTGGTTGATATGTCCAGTATTGTATCCGCCTTGGGGCAGAACAAGGTTTCAGCGGCAGATCCATAAGTAAATTTTATCGTTCTTGCGTCAGTTTCTCCAGCAGCGGGCGCAGCTCGGATTCCAGCACTTCACCGGCCTGGCGAAGCTGGATTTCACCCCGGTCGGCAACCACGGTATAGGGCAGCGCCTGGAAGCGGTTGCCCAGCTGCCGGGACAGGGCCATGGCCTGATCTTCGCCCAGCAGCACCGGGAATTCGATGCCATAGGTGTCCATGAAATCCCGGGCAGCCTGCTCGTTATCGATGGCGATGCCCACGAACAGTACCTCCTTGTCCGCAAATTGCTCCTGTAGCTGGACGAACAGGGGCATTTCCTTGCGGCAGGGCGGGCACCAGCTTGCCCAGAAATTGATCACCAGGATCTTGTCCCGCCATTGCCCGACTCGCCACAGACCGCCTTCGATGTTCGGCAGGCTGAAATCCGGGAGTTGACGGTAGGCGTCCGGAAGCGTGGCGGGCGGGGTTTCGGGCTGGCGTTGCCGCCATTCGTATACCCCCGCCAGGGTTCCGCCCAGCAACAGACCCGCCAATGCCAGCAGCGCAAGTCTCCTTGGTTTCATGTTCAGGGGACTTTGTTGACGTGGTTCTTGAAATCATCCGGCCCCATATAGCCCATGAGACGCAAATGCTTGATCTCCACGCCGTCCCTGTCCCAGAAGATCATGGCCGGTGGCGCGGGTACGTTCACCTTTTCCATCAATGCCTTGTCCATTTCGTCCTGGTCGGTCACATCGGCCTGGAGCAGCACGAAATCACTCATGGCCGAAACCACATCGGCGCGGGAAAAGACATTTCTTTCCATCTGTTTGCAGTAGATGCACCAGTCGGCGTAGAAATCCAGCATCACGGGTTTGCCGGCGGCCCGGGCGGCTGCCAGTTCCCGCTCCAGATCGGCAACGCTCTTGATCCGTTTGAACTGCAGATGGGTCTCCACGCCGCCAGCGCCGCCCCCCACTGCCAGGCCGCGCAAAGGTTGCAGATTGTCCTTGCCGTTGGCCGCCACCCCGACCAGGAACAGGGCGCCATAGATGAGCAGCACCACGCCCAGGCCCTTCCACAGCTTGCTCCAGCCGCTGGCTTCCACGCTCAGTGGTTGCAGTGCGCCCATGTAGACGGCGGACACGATGAACAGTATGCCCCATAGCCCCATGGTGACGACTTCCGGCAGAAAGCGTTCCAGCATGGTGATGGCCAGCCCCAGCATCATGACGCCGAATACGGCTTTTACTGCATCCATCCATCCGCCCGCCTTGGGCAGCAGCTTGCCGGCGGAAGTGCCGATGGCGATCAGCGGTGCGCCCATGCCCATGGCCATGGCGAACAGGGCGGCCCCGCCGAGGAGGGCGTCGCCGGTCTGGCCGATATAGATCAGCGCGCCAGCCAGGGGTGGCGCGACGCAGGGGCCGACGATGAGGGCGGAAAGCAATCCCATGACCGCCACGCCACTCAATTCTCCGCCGCTCTGCTTGTTGCTGAGTTCACTCAGCTTGCTCTGCCAGCTGGCGGGCAGTTGCAGCTCGTAGAAACCGAACATGGACAGGGACAGGAGCACGAACAGCAGGGCGAAGGCGCTGAGGATCCAGGGGTTCTGGAAGGCGGCGGTGAGATTCAGGCTGGCGCCGAATATCCCGGCCAGCACGCCGACGATGGTATAGGTGACGGCCATGGCCAGCACATAGACCACGGACAGGGTAAAGGCCTTGCGGGTGGTGATGCCGGCGCCCTGCCCGGCGATGATCCCGGAGAGAATGGGGATCATGGGGAAGACGCAGGGCGTGAATGCCAGCAGCAGGCCGATACCGAAGAAGGTCAATATGATCAGCCAGGTGCTGGCGTTGCCGAGCATGGAGGCGATCTGATCCTGTTCGGACTGCTCCACGCGGGATGGGGCGGGTGCGGAAACAGGGGCGGCCTGCTTTTCGGAGGTACTTCCGGCTGCCGCCAGGTCGCCCTGGGCAACCGCCGGCAGCAGGAGCTTGAATTCCTTTTTCTGCGGAGGATAGCAGATGCCGCGCTCGGCGCAGCCCTGGTATTTCAGGGTTACCTTGGCCTCGCTGGCGGCGGCGCTCTTGCGCAGTAGCGGGATGCTCAGATCCAGGCTGCCCTCGAACACGGAAATATCGCCAAAACTGCCGTCCGGGCGTACGGAATCGGGCTTGATCTTGGCCGGAGGAAACCGTACTTCTCCCAGCGTCACATCCGCTCCCTCCAGGCTGACGCTCACCTTGTCCGCATACAGATAGGTGCCGTCAGCGATTTCCCAGTGGACAGCGAGGGTCTTGCCGTCTTTCGTTTCGACGAAAGGCTTGTAGGCCTGATCCGGGGTGAGAATATCGTCCTCGCCGAAGCCCAAATCATTTCCCAGCGCGCCCAGGGCATCCAGGGGCGAGGGGCTGGCGGCGCCTGCCGGGCTGGACTGGGCTGGGGGAATTGCAGCCGCCGGGGCCGGCGGCGGGGCCGGGATGTTCAGGGGAATGACCACCTTCTGGGTCTGGGGGGGATAGCAGATGCCGACATCTGCACAGCCCTGGGAGCGGGTCTCCAGCGCCAGGGTCTTGGGGGCGGCGCCGGTGATGCGAAAAGGCAGGGTGATTTCCGCCTGCTGGCGCAGGATTTCGATGTCGCCAAAGAACGGGTCTTTCTTTATTTTTCCCGGCGGCAGATCCGGAGCGCCCAGGGAAATGTTTTCATCATCGGTCTTGAAACGGAACTTGTTGCGGTACAGATAGTAGCCGTCCTCGATGTGCCAGCGCACCAGGATCTTGTCGCCTGCGGCCTCGGCAGTCATTTTGAACGCCTGCTCGGGCCGGAGCAATTCCTCTTCCGCGATCAGGGAAGCAGGCAGAAAGAGGAATAAAAACAACAAGATCAATCGATACATACGTTTTCCCCTACCCAGTTCAGGTAGTCTTTGCTGCCAGCCACTATGGGCATGGCGATGATTTCCGGCACATCGTAAGGATGCAGTTCAAGGAGGGCCTGCTCCAGACTGGCCCAGCCAGCGGCAGTGGTCTTGATCAACAGCAAGACCTCGTTGTCCTGTTGTATTTTTCCCTGCCAGGGATACACGGACTGTATGGCGCCGGCGATGTTCACGCAGGCGGCCAGTTTCCTTTCGACCAGCGTATTCGCCAGATATTCTGCAACATTTCCATCGGGACAGGTGCACAATACCAGTAAATTGTCAGAAGAAGAGACCGGAGAATGTGTGTTTTTCATTTCAAACTTGAATTAAACGGTTTTGCCCCAAGGTGTGCAAGATGAATCCTGGAATTATTTTTCTGCTGATACTCGTTGGCGCGCCCTTGCTGGAGCTGTATGTCCTGATTTCGGTCGGTTCCGAGATCGGCGCCCTGACCACTATACTAATCAGTATATTCACCGCGGTATTGGGCGCAGCCCTGGTGCGCATGCAGGGAGTATCGGTGCTGATGCGTGTGCAATCCACCCTGGCCCGGGGCGAGGCGCCGGCGCTGGAAATGCTCGAAGGCGCCTTGTTGATGATATCCGGGGTGATGCTTTTGTTCCCCGGGTTTATTACCGATATTATCGGTTTTCTGATCCTGGTGCCGCCGCTGCGCCGGAAATTCATCGTTGCCGCGCTCAGACGCAGTGGCGCCCTGTCGCCTGCGGCCACCGGTTCGGCGTCGGAAGCGGAGGTTCGCCGGGTGAACATCATCCAGGGAGAATACCGCCGGGATGACGACTGATATTCCATGGTGTTTCCGGAGGCCGGAATTTTCCCCTTTCCGGGGTTGACTTTCCCCGATTCGCCCCTATTATTAGCACTCACCAAAGGGGAGTGCTAATCGCCCCGAAACTGTAACCCAACAAAACCAAGATTTTTAAGGAGTTTATCTTATGAAGATCCGTCCATTGCATGATCGATTGGTCATCCGCCGCATGGAAGAAGAGCACACCAGTCCTGGTGGCATCGTGCTTCCGGACAGCGCCACCGAAAAACCCATCGAAGGCGAGGTCATCGCCGTTGGTAACGGCAAGATCACCGACAGTGGCGAGGTTCGTCCCCTGGATGTGAAAGTGGGTGACAAGGTGTTGTTTGGCAAATACGCCGGCACTGAAGTCAAGATTGGCGGTGAAGAACTGCTGGTCATGCGTGAAGAAGACATCATGGGCGTCATCGAAGACTGAGCGTCTTTACGCCCTGGGCAGGGGATTGCGCGCCCGGCCGGCTCCGGTTGAAGCCATTCCCCGTATTGATCAATTTTTGGAATTTAAGGAAGTGGAAATATGTCTGCAAAAGAAGTGAAATTTGGTGATGAAGCCCGTCAGCGAATGCTGGCTGGCGTCAATGTACTGGCGAATGCCGTAAAGGTTACCCTCGGTCCCAAGGGCCGTAACGTGGTGCTGGAAAAATCCTTTGGCGCGCCTACCATCACGAAAGATGGCGTGTCTGTGGCCAAGGAGATCGAGCTGACCGACAAGTTCGAGAACATGGGCGCACAAATGGTCAAGGAAGTTTCTTCCCAGACCTCTGACGTGGCGGGCGACGGCACCACCACGGCGACTGTTCTGGCCCAGGCCATGGTGCGTGAAGGTCTCAAGGCCGTCGCCGCCGGCATGAACCCCATGGATCTCAAGCGGGGCATGGAAAAGGCGGTGGAAGCTGCCGTGGAGCAACTCAAGGAGATGTCCAAGCCCTGCGCCGATTCCAAGGCCATTGCCCAGGTAGGCTCCATTTCCGCCAACTCCGACCAGAATATCGGTGACATCATTGCCGATGCCATGGACAAGGTCGGCAAGGAAGGCGTCATCACCGTAGAGGAAGGCACCTCGTTGAACAACGAGCTGGATGTGGTCGAGGGCATGCAATTTGATCGCGGCTATCTGTCGCCCTATTTCGTCAATGACCAGCAAAGCATGTCCGTGGAAATGGAAGATCCGTTCATCCTGCTCCACGACAAGAAAATCTCCAACATCCGCGACCTGCTGCCGGTGCTGGAAGCCGTTGCCAAGGCCGGCCGTCCCCTGGTGATCATTGCCGAGGACGTGGAAGGCGAAGCCCTGGCCACCCTGGTGGTGAACACCATGCGCGGTATCGTCAAGGTAGCTGCCGTGAAGGCGCCTGGTTTCGGTGATCGCCGCAAGGCCATGCTGCAGGATATCGCCATCCTCACCGGCGGCACGGTGATTTCCGAGGAAGTCGGCCTGTCCCTGGAGAAGGCGACCCTCGATGATCTGGGTTCCGCCAAGAAAGTCAGCATCACCAAGGAAGAAACCACCATCATCGATGGCGCGGGCAGTGTGGATGACATCAAGGCGCGCTGCGAGCAGATCCGCGCCCAGGTGGAAGAAACCTCTTCCGACTATGACCGTGAAAAGCTGCAGGAGCGCCTGGCCAAGCTGTCCGGCGGTGTGGCCGTAATCAAGGTTGGCGCCGCCACGGAAGTGGAAATGAAAGAAAAGAAAGCCCGCGTGGAAGACGCCCTGCACGCAACCCGTGCAGCGGTGGAAGAAGGCATTGTACCCGGTGGCGGCGTGGCCCTGGTTCGCGCCGAGCGCGCAATCGCCGACCTGACCGGTGATAACGAAGACCAGAACGTGGGTATTACCCTCACCCGCCGCGCCATGGAAGAGCCGCTGCGCCAGATTGTCGCCAACGCAGGTGGCGAGCCTTCCGTAGTGCAGAACGAAGTGGCCAATGGTGAAGGCAACTACGGCTACAACGCCGCCAATGGCGAGTACGGCGATATGGTGGAAATGGGTATTCTCGATCCCACCAAGGTAACCCGTAGCGCGCTGCAAAATGCGGCCTCCGTTGCCGGCCTGATGATCACCACCGAGTGCATGGTGGCCGAAGAGCCGAAGGAAGAGGCTGCCGCCGCGCCGGATATGGGCGGCATGGGCGGCATGGGTGGTATGGGCGGCATGATGTAAATGCCCTCTCCTCCCCGGCAATAGCTGCTGGGGAGTCGCCTGGCAAGAAAGAAAAGCCCCGCCTTGTTACAAGGCGGGGCTTTTTCGTGCGGTCGTTATTAACCTGGTATCTATTGATGCCAGGTTAATATTGTCGAGTGGCCGCTACAAAGAGCGCACCGGCCATACATGCAACAGATCCGAGGTCTTGTTTTCCGCATCCTGCCAGCTTCTGCCCAAATCAAAGACGCCAACCATGGAGGAATCGAAGGAGATTTCCGTTCCGGACCAGTACATGGATTCGGACAGGTTACGAAATGGCCCGGCGTTGGTCAGACAATCCTGTTTGCATGCCTTGTTTTTGCCGGCCGGGTTGCCCAGGGAGGCATGGAACAGGTGGCTGAGTTCGCTGTTCCTGCAGCCGTGGCCAAAGCTGAAGGATGCTTGGGGCTGCTCATTAATGAATTGATGGGAGCAGCTGGCGTCACTTTGCCGGGTCCGGGGAAGGCGCCAGTTGTTGTAACCAAGAAATGCGTGTTTATTCAAGTGCGAGATCCAGGCGCGGGCTTCGTACCAGTTCATCACGCCGTCTTGGCTGCAAATCTCGTCCCGGTTGCGATGGGTGCCCAGGGCGATGGCTTCCGGCTCAAAGCTCTGCCATAGCGGATGCCTGGCATCGCACATGGTTTTTACCAGGTTGGCGTCTCTCGCCCATTCGACGGCCAGCGCCTGATCCAGCACCAGGTCTTCGTTCACCATCGTCAGGCTGGTGGCTTGGGCGGTGGCAACGGTTGCATGGACATTGAGCTGGATGATGCCGAAGATCATTACGCTGAGTATGGTGTTTTTCATGTCATGTCCTCCTTTTCAGGAATACGGTCAGTACCAGGTCAGGAGCCCAGCACGACTACATATTGGTGGGTGATCCGATTCATGCTGTCCATGATGTTGTCGGTGGTGGCAAGGACGATGACCGGCAGGCCGCCTCTTTCCACGTCTTTGTAGAACTTGGCCACGACCTTCCACAGTTTTTCCACCTTGGCCAGTTCCGCCTTGATCTGCACCGTGTTGCGTTTCGCCTTGCTCAAGGTGGCATGGGCTTTTTCAAATTCCGCCACGGCGGTTTTCAGTTGCTCGACGGTGTTGTGATCCCGAAAACCCGCCTGGTAGGCAATATAGTATTTGGCAATGCGCTGGGTGAGCATGCGTTGACGGCCGGAAAGATCCACGATGGCCTCTTTCTTCAGCTTGGAAAGGTTTTCCAGCCGGGTAACGATATCCTGGCTGCCCTCCAGCATGGTTTCACTGTAATCCATGACCAGGGAGGCGTTTTCCTTGCTGTAGGGTTCTCTGGCGAGTTGCGCCAGCTCGGTCTTGGCCATGTCGATGTAGACCAGCATGTCCTGCACGCCCTGGATCTTGACCTTCTTTTTCAGCAGTTCATAGTTGGCGTTGAATTCCTTGATGCTGTCGAACAGTTGCTTGCGGGTTTTTTCCGGGCGAATGCCTTGCCCGTAGAAAAAATAGGCCTTGGCGATTTTCTGCGACAGCATGCGCTGCTTGCCGGCGATATCGATGAGCTGCGCGAGGTTGTTGCCGTCGGCATTTGCATCTTCGGCATGGACTGTATTGCCGAACAGAAGGAGTGCTGTTGTCAGCAAAAGAGCGGATATTGTTTTTGATAAAGTATTCATTGTTCGATCTCCAGGTTCCTGCAATGCAAATTACTCGTTGATTTGCGTATATAAGGTGGTCACTTCATCCATATCGGCAAGAATGCTTTTTGCGGACTTGTTGATAAGGGATGGGATGACTCTGTTTGATTTGGAATTGCCCATCATCTCGAACCAGGCGTATGCCTTCTTCACGCGGGCCAGTTTGGTGCGAATTTCCTCTGTGGTAAGAGGAGAAGCTTCGAGAAGCTCGTGGGCGGCGGAAAATTCCTCCATGGACTTGGCAAGTTTTTCCTGAAAGCGCGGATCTTCAATTTTCCAGGCTTTCAGCATATAGAGGGCCGCCATGCGTTGGGACAGCATGCGCTGTCTTCCCGCGGTGTCCACGATGCCGCCGGTTTGGTTGTTGGCTTCCCTGGCGATCAGGTGCGTATTTTCGTCACAGGCCTCGAGAAGCCGGTCCAGGTCTTTTTGCAGTTTGCCAGCCTTTTCTTTTGTCGGGGGATCCTGCAGTGTGGCCTTGATCGGCGTCCACAGTTTTTCGATTTCGCCCAGGCTTTTGGTTACCTCCTCGCTCATGGACAGCGACTGCAGGTCCTTGAGGCTGGAATCAAACTGGATGACGAGGGCCTTGAGGTCTTCAGAAGGGTTTCCCACTTCCATATTCATGCCGACCATTGCATAGTCTTTCAGCACCCGCTGGGTGATCATGCGTTGTTTGCCTGCCTTGTTGACGGCCCTGTCGAATGCATCTGCTTCGGCATGCGGGGCGCTGGAAAGGCTGGTGATGAATATGGTCATCAAGGCGTACGCCAGTTTGGTTTTTCCAGTGGGTTGGTTTTCGGACATTTGCTGTTTCCTGTAAGTACATGGAACCGGTGGCTTGCGGAGGGCCATGCCTTGTTTGCAATGGCGGCGATCCTCAAGGCGAGAGCGGTTCAGATCAAATAAAAATATGTTTGTGATCCAGTTCACCTGATACAAATTATGCTGTGAATCCACGCACAAAGTAATAAGGAACGGCTGGCGGTATTTTGGGTATGAAAACTACCCAATAGGGAGAATAGTTATTTTAAAAACAACAGGTTATGATAGAGAAGGGAGGCTGTGGGCAGGCCAAAAAGGGGTGTCTGAGATTACTCGGAGCGGCGTTTCAGCAGGCGCTGGAACAACCCTTTGTTTAAGGAATTGTTTTCGGTGTTGGATGACGGGGTTGCCGGACTGCCGTCCGCGTTCACTGGATGCAGATACCCCATCATGCTTGCTGCGGTAAAGAAGACAAACAGGTACCGCTGGGGGATTTCCAGCGTCCCGGCCATTTCCCGGATGGATTTTGGCCCGGTTGTCCAGGCGGTGGAGATCTGCGTGAGATGGGGGAATGGCAGCAATTTGTCCAGGTTGGGCCAGTGTCCCAGGAGAAAGCGCTGATCCAGGTCGGTATTTTCCGGAAGCCGCCCCCGGGAGCCGGCCAGTATCATGCGCCAGATGAAGGGCTCATAGGCATAGGAGAATCCCCGTGATTCGATGTCCGCCGGCAATTTTGCTTCCTTCTGGTACAGGAAGCAGCCATGATCCAGGGGAAGAGCGCCAAATGTGCGAAGGTTTCTTTCTTTTACCAGGGTGCGGATACAACCCTGGTGGGGGTCGACATAGAACACCACACTGCAGCAGTTGGCGCGAATGTATTTTTTCTCTTTTGCCGCCAGCTCGATGAGCTCCAGCATGCGTTGTGCAAGAAATTGCCCGGGGTCGTACAACACCTGGGCGACAGCTTCGGCATCATCCAGATCCACATCCGGCGTAGTGCCGATGTGGGTGAATCTTTCCGGCTTGTCGGTATCGAAAGAGGGGTTTGGCAGCAGGGCTTTTTTTGCCTGGGAGGGCGTTTGGGTTTTCTCTTTTACGGGCGTGTTGTCGCCGGTTGGGTATACCGTGTTTGGAACTGCGGTCACCAGGGATTCAACGGCGGCCAGCAGTTGTCTGGGGAGAAAGGGTTTTTGCAAGAAGATGCCGTTTTTTACATCCATGGTTTCACATCCTACGATAACGACAGGTTGTTCCCGGTTGCCGCTTTGCGAGTGCTTCCAGGCGGATTTTCCGAGACGGTGATCCACGTCGATAATTTCTATGGCCTCCGGGTGTTCTTCAACAATTTTATAACATATTGTTTTTTGGGAGGAAAATAGAAACGCCAGGCTTTTTCTGCCCAGGCCTTCTATGCCTTTGAAAGATAGCAGCACCGGGTTGGACGCGTGTTCTGTCATGTTGGTGACCAGATTCATTCTATTCCTGATTTGGCTGTCACCCGCTGCCACAGGCGCTGCGGATTTCTACCAGTTCTTCCTTGCTGGAGGCCAGAATTTCCACAAATATCGGATCTAGCCTGTTTCCTGCAAGGGTGCGCAGGTGCGATATGCTTTTGTCCACGGACCAGGCTTCCTTGTAGGAGCGCTTCGTCAGCAGGGCATCCAGCACATCGGCTGCCGCGACGATTCTCGCTTCCAGGGGGATTTCCTGGTTTTTGAGTCCGTAGGGATATCCGCTGCCATCGATGGCTTCGTGATGGTGGGTGACGATATTTCTGAGCATCCCCGTATAGTGCGCTTCTTCCTGGTAGCCGAAACTGTCGATTACATGGTCGATGATCTCCCGGCCTTTCAGCGTGTGGGTCTTCATCTGGGCAAACTCTTTTGGGGAGAGCGGTCCGGGTTTGACCAGTAGCTCTTCCGGCATGAATATCTTGCCAATGTCATGTACGGGGGCGAACAGAAACAAGTGTTCGATCCACCGCCTGGAAAGGCGGTAGGTGGCGGCGCTTTTTTCCGCAATTAGGCGGGAATAGTGTGCGACCCGCTTGAGGTGTGCGGGTGATTCGGAATTGCTTACCTTGTTCAGACGCAAAATGGCGGATATTGCGGAATCCAGGCTTTCCTTGCTGTGGTATTCGCTGGTGATCAGCTGGGTGATCACCCGTGCATAGACATGCAACTGCTCGATGATTTCTGGTGAAAAATCCCGGGCTTGTGACATGGTAAAAAAAATGTTTCCCCACAATTGTTCATCGACCGCAAAAGGTATGTTCAGGCAAGATTGCGAATGTGCCGGAACGGTATGGCCGGTGGTCTGGAATTTCCGCGCTGCAAGTGGAACGGGAAAACCATTCTGCGCCAACGGTCGGGTAAAAGATGTATCCGGCGTGGAGAACACTTTTGGCGCCGTTCCGTCAGCCAGGTGCAAAGTAACGCTGATATGGGAGATACCGGGGTGCTGCCTGTGGATGCGCTTGTAAATCGATTGCAGCTGTGCACTGAAGTTGCTGGCGCGCTCCGGTACGGGCGCTGCGTCAACGGAAAGAGCTGCAGTTGGTAGCATGTATCGCACTCCAGGCTTCTGATGGCCGTATCAGGGCCACCCGGCGATGACCATGACTGTTTGTTCTGGAGCTATTATGCGAAGGATCAGCGGCGCTGTTAATGAGGACTGTCCAGTGTTTTTTCGGGTAGGGAAAATACCTATTTCGTGTGCGCCACTGGAATAGGCGCTCTTTTTCGGCGCCGGGTTAGGAACATAAACGGAAGGGTTGCCGGGTGAATTACGATATCGCCAAGTAGATGTCCGGTCTGAAAATACCCCCATTGTTGCATCAGAGGGAGGACAGATAGGCGTTCAGGGAGAGCTTGCGGTCCCGGATATTCAGTTTCTTGCGGATATTTTTCCGGTGGGTGGATATGGTCAGGTCGGACAGGTTGAGCAGGGAGGCGATTTCCTTGGTCTGTTTGCCTTCCTTGATGAGGTTGGCCACCTGAATTTCCACGCGGGTGAGCTTCATCTGCAGCAGATCGTGATTGTCGATGAGGGAGTCCGATACCTGTTTCAGGTTTGCGATGAGCATGTCCACGATATTGCGCTGGTTTTCGTTCAGGGGGGTCTTCTGCAGGCGCTCTGCGTAGGGAATCACCAGGCTGTTGATGTTGTTCAGGATATTCTTCTCGGTTTCCTTGCTGTCTTGCTGCTGCTGGGTCATGAGTACGCGCAGGGCGGTCAGGGTCTCGGCCAGCTCGCGGGTCTTTTCTTCCACCTGAAGTTGCAGATGCTGCCGCAGCCGGTACAGCTCCACATGGCTGTTGACCCGGGACATGAGTTCCTCGGAGTGGATGGGCTTGCAGATATAGTCCACCCCGCCGGCGTCGAAGGCCTTGATCTTGCTTTCCTCCTGTTCGTGGCCGGTGACGAAAATGACGGGTACATCCTGCAGGGACTCCTGCTTCTTCAGTTCGGCGCACAGTTCATATCCATCCATACCCGGCATGCTGATATCCAGCAGAAACAGTTCCGGTGGATTGGATTGAGCGACCTTCAGCGCCAGCTCGCTGTCTTTGGCTGCGCGTACATGGTGCCCTCTGTCCGTGAGCAACTTGCTCAGGAGGTGGATCATGTCGGCGTTGTCGTCAACGATCAGGATATCGGCGGATTTGGTTGCTGTGCTCATAGGTGTACCAATAGGGTTTTCAGGCCGGCGGCGGCCGCGTCAAAATCAAAATTCTCCAGATCATCCCGAATGTTCTGCAGCTCGCTGACGGTGGCTTGATCCGCCGCCATCCCGAGCAATGCATTGGCTTCCGTCAGGGCGGCGACATTGTATTGCTCCGTGAGTTTCAGCAGAGATTGCAGTTTTTCCGGCAGATCCGGTGATTGTTCCGGTTGGCTGGGGGCGACCGGGGCAATGGCCTCCTGGAGTTCATCGATGTGCCCGGTGATTTCCTTCAGGCTTTTGTCGGCCACCTTCAGCAAGGCGTTCAAGTCACTGAAAGCAGCTTTCCGGGTTTCTGCCTCTGGAGAGGCGGACAATGTCTTGCATAGTTGTTCAAGCTGCGCCGCCATATGCGCCAGTTCGGTGGCGCCTATGGTGCTGGACAGCCCCTTCAGGGTATGGGCCAGGCGGCGGGCGTCCTCCCAGTTTTCCTCTCGCGCCAAGTCGGCGAGCAGCCTGGTGTCCTCGCTGTGGTTGGCTGCAAATTTCTTCAGCAGCCGGATGTAGTCTTCCTCGTCCAGGGCCAGTCTTTGCATGGCCAGGGCGGCGTTGATCCCGGGTGGGGGCTGAAAGGAACCGGGTGTTGTTTGGGGGCTGCTGAAAGGGGCCAGGGGCTGGTTGGTGGCCATTTTTTGCAGTACGGGGTTGATGATTTTGTCGATCTTTTCCATCAGCTCATGGATGTCGATGGGCTTGGAGATATAGTCGTCCATACCTGCGCGCATGCATTTTTCCCGGACGATGGATGAGGTGCTGGCGGTAAGGGCGATGATGGGCAGTTTTCCCAGCTTGAGCTGGTTGCGAATCGCCCAGGTGGCCTCATAGCCGTCCATGATGGGCATTTGTATGTCCATCAGCACCAGGTCGTATTGTTTCTGTTCCAGCTTCTCCAGGGCTTTCTGTCCGTCACTGGCGGTGTCTACCAGCAATTGGTGGCGCTCCAGCACTTCCGTGGCGAGATCACGGTTGATTTCATTGTCTTCCACCAGCAATACCCGGGTGTTTTGCAGTTGCTTGAACGAGCGTTGCAGGGCGCCCTGGGACTCATCCGTGGGTATGCCTTCCTTGGCCAGGGGAAAGCGGAGACGGAAATAGAACGTGCTGCCAATGCCGGGTTCACTGTCAACCTTGATTTCGCCGCCCATTTTTTCTATCAACTGAGACGATATGGTCAGTCCCAGCCCGGTGCCGCCAAATTTCCGGGTAGTGCTGCTGTCGGCTTGGGAGAAAGGCTGAAATATGCTGGTCAGCTTGTTCTTGTTCATGCCGATGCCGGAATCACAAACGGAGAACTCGATTTCCACGCTGTCATCATCGCGCTCCAGCTCCTTGGCGATGATCTGTATTTTCCCCCGGTTGGTGAACTTGACGGCGTTGCTGGTGAGATTGGTGAGGATCTGTTTCAGGCGTAGGGGGTCGCCAAGGACGGTGATTGGCCCGTTAGCGGCATGAATCAGCTCCAGCTCGACCTCTTTGGTATGAATCAGCTGTCGGGTCAGGGAGGTGATCATGGTCAGCTCCTTGCTCAGGTCGAAGGGTATGGACTCGAGAACCAGCTTGCCTGCCTCGATCTTGGAGAAATCCAGAATTTCATTGATCAGGCTGAGCATGGTGTGCGCGGACTCCTTCACGTTTCCCAGATACTTTCTTTGCTGGGGCGCAAGATCACCCTCCAGGCAGAGATCGGTAAAACCGAGAATGGCGTTCATGGGGGTGCGGATTTCATGGCTGATGTTGGCGACGAATTCGGATTTTGCGGTATTTGCAGCCTGGGCTTCGCGCTTGGCCTGACGCAAGGCGCCCAGCTGCTGCTTACGGCGGGTGATGTCCCTTGATACAGCGATGTACTGGGTGATTTTTCCGTCGTGATCCTTGATGGGGGAAATGGATGCTTCTATCCAGTAGGGGGTGCCATTCTTGCGTACATTACGGAAGGCGCCCTGCCAGACCCGCCCGGAGGTCAGGGTTTGCCACAGGTGCTTGTAAAAACCGGCGGTATGAGTGCCGGAAGAGAATAGTCGGGGATTGCGTCCGATGAGTTCTTCGCGGCTGTAGCCGGTCAGTCTGCCGGAGGCCGGATTGCAGTCGATGATCAATGCATCTGTATCGGTGATGATGATGGACTCCTGGGAGTGGGCAAAAACCGTGGCCGCCATGCGGGCCCTTTCCTGAGAACGCTTTTGTTCGGTGACATCCTCGGCAATACCGTCGATGGAAATGACCTTTCCATTGGCGTCCCATACCGGATGGGAGGAAACCCGCAAGGTGTGCTTGCTGCCGGAAGGATGGACAAAACGCATCTCGAACTGCATGAAAGTGGCTTTTCCCTCCATGCGTTGCTTGATGTAGGCCTTGGCTTTTTCCGCATCCTGGGGGAGCCATTTCACTACCTCGAACCAGCTCTTGCCAAGAACCTCTTCCTTGGGCAGGCCAAAGATGCTGGATACCCCGTCACTCACATAAGTAAGCTCTCCAGTGAGGCCGCGGTGGCTGTAGATAATGAACTTTTCTCCAACATTATCGATGAGTTGCTGGTATTTGGCCTGGCTTTCCTGCAAGGCCAGGGAAGCTTCCTTGCGTTCGGTGATATCCATATGTGTGCCAAACATCCATAGCGGCGTACCGTCTGCCTCCCAGTTGGTCACCTTGCCCCGGGATTGTATCCAGACCCAGTGCCCGTCCTTGTGCCGCATGCGAAAGCTGCATTCAAAATACTCGGTTTCCCCGCGGAAATGTTGCTGCACGAGCTTCTGCGCCGCCTCAAAATCGTCCGGGTGGGTCAGTTGCACCCAGGTATCGATGCTGACGGGGGACAGTTCGGCCAGGGTGTAGCCGATGATTTCCGCCCAGCGGTCGTTGAAAATGGCGTTGCCCGTCTTGATGTTCCATTTCCAGGTACCGGCCTGGGCGGCGTGAATGATCTGTTCAAAATGATTTGCTGAATCTTCCGCAAGCAGGCGCTGGGTATGCAACTGCCGGTTGCGGGTGATGAGCAAATGCAGCAGCACCAGGATGACCAGGGTGGCGAGCAGCAGGATGCTGCCGGTAAGCTTGTGTTGCTCCCAGATATCCGGCAGGGTAATGGTGGGGGCGACATCGTAAGGCGGCAACTCCAGGGCCTGGATGATGTTTTCCACGGAATGGTAATCGGCCGGGGGCGCAAAACCGGCAATTTTCGCGGCCTGGGCGGCGGGGTGACTGGGTTTCAGGGTCGCCAGACCCGCCAGGAAGGCGTCAACGAACTCCTGCTCCACATGGGGCAATGCGAATACCGGCCACTGGGGGTAGAGCCGGGTGGAAACCATATAGGGAAAACCCGGTGGTTTGCTGGTGTTGATCGTCTTGACGATATCCAGGGAATGTTCCCCGGACATCCAGGCGTCTTCCAGCACCCCGGCGGGAACGAAGCCGGCGTCCACGTTTTCCGATACGACCGCATCAATAACTGCGTCATAATTCCCGGTTTCAATCAGGTGCGCATCCTGGGGCAGCAGGATGCCTGCCTGAAGCAACTCATAAGCCTGCGCCTCATAACCGCTCAAATGCTTGGTGCCGGCCACGGCAATCCATTTCCCCTCCAGGTCTTCGAGCCGGGAGATGTCCGCCCGGTTCCGCCGGGTGAAGATAACGCCTCCGGTTTGCTGGGTGGATTGTCCTTCCCCGGTTCTGCGCACAATGGTGGCCAGGGCGCCCTTCAGGTTGTAGCGTTCGCGCAGAAGAATGTAATGCCCGGGGTTGGTGATGATAAAATCCAGATCCCGGCTCGCCAGGGCATCGTCGATTTCGTGCAGGTTCATCACCTTTAGCTTGATTCTCATGTCCGCCTGGCGTGAATTCAGATAGTCCGCCAATGGCTGGTAACGCGTACTCGCCTCTGCCGGGGAAAAGTAGGAAAACACGCCCAGTGTCAACTCGGCGGCAGGAGTGGATCGAGGGTTTTGCGCCGCTGTTGCGGGGTTGTTGCCGGTGGGCGCGATCATGCCCAGCAGAAGCAGGATGAAAAAGGGCCAGCGGCTCATGACCTGGGTTCTTCCTTGTCGTTGGCTATGATATAAGGATGCATGGCGGCGCTTTCCTTCCGGAGACCTGCGGGTTTGCTCAGGTATGGCGGATGACGGAACCTGTCGGGATAAAAGCCGCAAAACATCATGGTAATGAACGTGGAAAATTGTTCAACAGTGAGAAATCTGGTGCATAATAGGTATGCATTATACCTAATTGCCCGATTGCTGCTGTGCCGGAGTTAGCATTTGGCCAATGGCAGGCTCCCGGTTAGAAAATTGCGCCCCACAAGGAGAAGAATCACATGAAAAAGCTGTTGTTTGTATTTGGTATATTGCTTGTGTCATCCACCCAGGCGGCCCAGGGCCTGGTGGTCATGGACAGTAATCATGGGGTTTCCAAGACCATGGATCGTCTGGAAAAAGTTGTTGCTGGCGCAGGATTTAACGTCATTGCCAGGATCAATCACGGGAAGGCCGCCAAAGCCGCCAATATTGATCTCAAGCCCGTTGAATTGCTGATTTTCGGCAAGCCCAAAGCCGGTTCCCTGCTGATGCAGAGCCAGCCGTCCACGGCCATCGACCTGCCCATGAAATATGTCGTGTGGGAAGATGCCGGGGGAAAGGTCAATA
Organism: Sedimenticola sp.; assembly: GCA_027068795.1. Taxonomy (GTDB): domain Bacteria; phylum Pseudomonadota; class Gammaproteobacteria; order Chromatiales; family Chromatiaceae; genus Thiolapillus. The sequence continues at coordinate 40,584 of JAMOMB010000085.1, forward strand.
TCGGCTGGAATGATCCTGCCTGGATCGCCGTCCGTCACGGCATTACGGACAAGAACATGCTGATAGAGAAAATGACCGGCGCATTGCGCAAATTCGCCACCCGGGCGGCCGGTACGGACTGATGTCCGGGGCGGAGCGCCTGGAGAGTCTGCTGGCGCAATGGTCGGCCTGTCCCCAGGCGGAAATGCTCGCCACGGAAGATTTCGTCCATGAGCAGCGACAGGTGTGGGCGGCCAGCGACTATGTTGCCCAGACCTGTCTGCGGCACCCGGACTTGTTGCTGGATCTGGTTCGGGACGGCGTCCTGGATCGTGCGCTGGAGACGGGGGAAATGGCTGCCCAACTGCGCGTCGTGCTGGAGGAGGCCGCCGATGAAGCCGCCCTGCTCCCGGCGCTGCGCCGCTTTCGCCGCCGCCAGATGCTGCGCATCATCTGGCGGGACATTACCGGCAAGGCCCCCCTGGGCGAAACCCTGGAAGACCTTTCGGAGCTGGCGGATGTGTGCATCCGCCAGAGCCTGGAGCGCCTGACGGCCTGGGCGGTGCAGCAATGGGGCATGCCCCGGGACGGGGCGGGACAGGAACAGACCATGGTGGTGCTGGGCATGGGCAAGCTCGGCGCCAGGGAGCTCAACCTGTCCTCGGATATCGACCTCATCTTCACCTTCCCCGCCCACGGGGAAACTGATGGCCGCCGCCCCCTGAGCAACGAGCAGTTCTTCACC
>JAMOMB010000086.1 GCA_027068795.1 Sedimenticola sp.
ATCCAGGGCCTGGCGCGGGGTGCCATGACTCATGAAAGGCATGTCGGCAACCAGCAACGGCAGGCTGCAGCCCCGGTTCACCATGGCGGTGTGGTACACCATTTCCTCCACGGTAACCGGCAGGGTGCTGTCGTGGCCCTGCACCACCATGCCCAGGGAGTCGCCGACCAGAATCACCTCCACGCCCGCGGATTCCGCCAGCCGGGCGAATCCCGCATCATAGGCGGTGAGCACGGCAATTTTTTCACCCGCAGCCTTCATGTGCTCCAGGGTACTGAGAGTAACTTTGTTCTTCATTCAATTCGTCTCACTTGCTGATCTGCGCAGGCCGCTGACAGCTCCTCGACTTCCCCCAGCTCCGGCACCAGCAGCCCGGGAGCGATTTCTTCGAGGGGGCGCAGCACGAAGGCCCGCCGGGCAATACCCGGATGGGGAACCCTCAGGCGCGGCTCCCGAATGACCTGCTTTCCATACAATAGCAGATCCAGATCCAGAGTTCGTGGCCCCCAGCGCTGCTCCCGGATGCGGCCATGGGCCTCCTCGATGCGCTGCAATTCATCCAGCAGCGCCAGGGGCGTCAGTCCGGTTCTGATTTCCGCTACGGCGTTGAGATAATCCGGCTGGTCCTGCGGCCCCATGGGCGCGCTCTCGTACAATGAAGAAGCGCAATGCAAACGGGTTTCGGGAAGCGCATCCAGTTCCTCCAGGGCTCGCAGTAGTTGCCGTTCGGGATGATGGAGATTGCTGCCAAGGCCAATGAATGCGCTGATCATTGCGCCGGGCGCTTGCGGGGTCTGCGGCGACGGCGGCGCTTGCTTCCCTCGGCAGCCTTGCCGCCACCTTTTGGATCCAGTCCCTGTTGCTCCTGAAAGCGCGTCCACCATGCGGCAAGCTCGGGATCGGCCTCACCCGACTCGGCCCGCAGCAGCAGGAAATCATAAGCGGCGCGGAAGCGCGGATGCGCCAGCAGGCGGTGGGGACGCTTGCCTTTGGTATTGTGGAAACGGGCCTGCAGGGTCCAGATCTCCCGCATGGGGGTGGAAAAACGCCGGGGAATGGCGACCTGTTGCACCTGCCGTGCGACGACTACATCGCCAGCTTGCTGCAACGCCTGGTAAAATGGCAGGCCGTCTGCCTCCTCCAGCTCCCGGGCAATGCGCCGCAATGGCTCCCACAGCAGCACCGCAAACAGGAAAGCCGGGGTGACGGGCTTGTCCTGGGCCAGGCGCCTGTCGGTGTTCTCCAGCCCCTTGCGCACCAGCACCAGAGGAAATTCATGTTCTTCGTGGGCCAGGGCTTCTTCGGTCTGGGGAAACAGTTGCGCAAACAGGTTGTAGTGACGGAGCTTCTCGAAAGCGCTCACCGCATAGCCACTGACAAACAGTTTCAGCACTTCTTCATACAGACGCGCCGAAGGCACATCTCCCAGCAGGTGCGCCAGGCGGGCAATCGGCTCTTCGGTAGCGGCTTCGATATTGAAGCCGAGCTTGGCGGCAAAGCGCGCCGCCCGCAACATGCGCACCGGGTCTTCCCGGTAGCGGGTTTCCGGATCCCCGAGCAGCCGCAACAGCCCGCACTCCAGATCCTCCATGCCGTTGCTGTAATCCACCACGGAGAAATCCGCAATGTTGTAGTACAGGGCATTGACGGTAAAATCACGGCGCATGGCGTCTTCTTCAATGCTGCCGAATTCATTGTCACGCAGAATCATGCCTTCATCGGATTGCTTTTCCTGCTGAAACTGCATGCTGCGAAAGGTGGCGACCTCGATGACTTCCCGGCCAAAGCGCACATGCACCAGGCGGAAACGCCTGCCGATGATACGCGCATTGCCGAATGCCGCCTTGATCTGCTCTGGCGTGGCGTCCGTGGCCACATCAAAATCCTTGGGTTCCCTGCCCAACAACAGATCACGCACCCCACCCCCGACCAGATGCGCCTGATAGCCGCTTTTTTTCAGACGATAGAGCACCTTCAGGGCGGCTTCGGAAATATTCGCCCGGGAAATATTATGCTCAGGTCGTGAAATGATTCTGGGGGTAACGATGGCCAGGGACGCTCAAATCGATTCAACAAGGGCGCAATGATAACGCTTTTTTTGAACAGAAACGATTTTCAAACCGTATAATTAGCTCTTTTTGGCCAAGCGCTCCAAACCATGGATAAAACTTTCGACCCCACAGCCATAGAACAACGCTGGTATCAGATCTGGGAACAAAACGGCTGGTTCGCCCCACAGGGACGTGGCAGTGTCGCAGGAGGCAGGACGCCGGGAGCGACCGCCCCACAGGGACGTGGCAGTGTCGCAGGAGGCACGACTGCAGGGAGGCAGGAGGTAGCGCAACGCATGGAGCAGTTGCCGAGGACGCCGGGAGCGACCGCCCCACAGGTTGGCGGGAGCAGCTACTGCATCATGATTCCCCCACCCAATGTCACGGGCAGCCTGCACATGGGGCACGCCTTCCAGGACACCATCATGGACGGCCTGATCCGTTACCACCGCATGAAGGGCGACAACACCCTGTGGCAGCCCGGCACGGATCATGCCGGCATCGCCACCCAGATGGTGGTGGAGCGCCTGCTGGAAGCCGAGGGCAAGACCCGCCACGACCTGGGACGGGAGAAGTTCATCGAGCGCGTCTGGCAGTGGAAGAAGGAATCCGGCGGCACCATCACCCGGCAGCTACGGCGCATGGGCGCCTCCCTGGACTGGGAACACGAGCGTTTCACCATGGACGAGGGTCTGTCCGAGGCCGTGCGCGAGGTCTTCGTGCGCCTCTACGAGGAAGGTCTGATCTACCGGGGCAAGCGCCTGGTGAACTGGGATCCCGTGCTGCACACGGCGGTATCCGACCTGGAGGTGCTGTCCAGGGAAGAGAGCGGCCACCTGTGGCATATGCGCTATCCCCTGGCCGCCGCACAGGGAAGTGCCAGTGTCGCGGGAGGCAGGACGCCGGGAGCGACCAACGGCACCGGCCACCTGGTGGTGGCCACCACCCGCCCCGAGACCATGATCGGCGACTGCGCCGTGGCCGTGCATCCCGGCGACGAGCGCTACAAGCACCTGCTGGGCGAGTTCGTGGAGCTGCCCCTGACCGGCCGCAGAATCCCCATCATCGCCGATGAGCACGTAGACCCCGAGTTCGGCACCGGCTGCGTGAAGATCACCCCGGCTCACGACTTCAACGACTACGAGGTCTGGCGCCGTCATCGGGACAAGAACGCCATCGCCGAACAGCCCCATGGCGGCCTCATCAACATCTTCACCGTGGACGCCACCATCCGCGCCAACGAGCCCGAGGACCAGGGCCTGATCCCGGAGAAATACGTGGGCATGGACCGCTACGAGGCGCGCAAGGCCATCATCGCCGACCTGGAGGCCCGGAGCCTGCTGGAGAAGATCGACGACCACAAGCTCATGGTGCCCCGGGGGGACCGCTCCAACGCCGTTATCGAGCCTTTTCTCACCAACCAGTGGTATGTGAAGATCGAGCCCCTGGCCAAACCCGCCATCGAGGCCGTGGAGACGGGCCGCATCCGTTTCGTCCCCGACAACTGGAAGAACACCTATTTCGAATGGATGCGCAACATCCAGGACTGGTGCATCAGCCGCCAGATCTGGTGGGGACACCGCATTCCCGCCTGGTATGACGAGGCCGGCAATATCTACGTGGGCCGCTCCGAGGAGGAAGTGCGCAAGCAGCACGGGCTGGCCGACGACTACCCCCTGCGCCAGGACGAGGACGTGCTGGACACCTGGTTCAGCTCCGCCCTGTGGCCCTTCTCCACCCTGGGCTGGCCCCAGCAGACCGAACGCCTGCAGACCTTCTATCCCACCAGCGTGCTGGTCACCGGCTTCGACATCATCTTCTTCTGGGTGGCGCGCATGATCATGATGGGCCTGAAGTTCATGGACGAGGTGCCTTTCCACGAGGTCTACGTCCACGGCCTGGTGCGCGACGCCGAGGGCCAGAAGATGTCCAAGTCCAAGGGCAACGTGCTGGACCCCATCGACGTCATCGACGGCATCGACCTGGAATCCCTGGTGGCCAAGCGCACCTCCGGCATGATGCAGCCGCACCTGGCGAAGAAGATCGAGAAGCAGACGCGCAAGAACTTCCCCGAGGGCATTCCCGCCTGCGGCACCGACGCCCTGCGCTTCACCTTCGCCTCCCAGGCCTCCACGGGCCGGGACATCGTGCTCTCCGTGCCGCGCATCGAAGGTTATCGCAACTTCTGCAACAAGCTGTGGAACGCCTCTCGTTATGTGCTCATGAACACCAAGGAACAGGATTGCAGCCCGTCCGGGGAACTGTCCGTGGCCGACCGCTGGATTCTTTCCCGCCTGCAACACACGGCGGAGGAAGTGGCTGCCGCCATCGAGAGCTACCGCTTCGACCATGCCGCCCAGGCCATCTACGAGTTCACCTGGAACGAATACTGCGACTGGTACCTGGAGCTGACCAAGCCCGTGCTCAATGCCGAGGACAGCAGCGAGGCACAGAAACGCGCCGCCCGCCACACCCTGGTGACGGTGCTGGAGGCCCTGCTGCGCATCACCCATCCCATCATGCCTTTCATCACCGAGGAAATCTGGCAGCAGGTAAAGAATCTGGCCGGAGTTCAGGGCGATGTACAGGGAAGTGCAAGTGTCGCGGAAGGCAGGATGCCGGGAGCGACCGAGACCATCATGCTGCAACCCTTCCCGGTGGCCAACGAGGCCCTGAAGGATGCAGACGCCGAAGGAGAAATGCGCTGGGTGATGGACTTCATCCAGGGCATACGCCGCATCAAGGGGGAGATGAACATCGCTCCCGGCAAGCCCGTGCCCGTGCTGCTGGAGAACGCCAGCGATCTCGACCAGGCGCGCCTGGCCGCCAACCGCCACTACCTGGACTTCCTGGCCAAAACCGAGTCCGTGAAGGTGCTGGAAGAAAACGGGGAAGCGCCCGAAGCCGCCATGGCCCTGGTGGGAGAAATGAAGATCCTCATTCCCCTGGCGGATCTCATCGACAAGGAAGCCGAGCGCAAGCGCCTGGAAAAGGAACTGGCCCGGCTTCGCTCGGAAGTGGAGCGGGCGGAAAAGAAACTCGCCAACCCCGGTTTCACGGACAAGGCGCCCGAGGCCGTGGTGCGGAAGGAAAGGGAAAAGCTCGAAACCGCCCGCAACGCCATGGCCAACCTGGCGGAACAGGCGGAACGTATCCGCAACCTGTAATCAGCCTCGTTGTTCTGGATGCTTGGTTACAAGATGGCGCCAGTGGCGTCTCCCAAACCTGCCCAGCTGGCAGCGGGCTTTGGGTCGCGCCCATGGGGCGCTCCTACGGTGGTTATTGTAGGAGCGGCCCGTAGCCGCGATCAGGCGGTTCATGCCTTGCATGCCGAACCACGCAAACAATCAAATTGTTCCAAGGAGAAAAACATCATGAAGATATGGAAGACATTGCTCATCACCACCGTCATCGGCAGCAGCAGCGCCTGGGCCGGCTTCGGCGACATGCTCAAGGATTCCGCCAATCAGTTTCTGCAGGGCGAACAAGCAACTACCGCCAGCCTGTCCCAGGGGCAAATTGGCGCAGGGCTGAAAGAAGCTCTACGCATCGGCGCAGAGCGCGCGGTTGCCTATTTGGGCAAGCCTGGCGGATTTCTTGATGATTCCAAGGTGCGCATTCCCCTGCCCGGCGCAGTAGAGAAAGTCGCCTCCGGCCTGCGCATGGCCGGCCAGGGCGCCCTGGTGGACGAGTTCGAAACCACCATGAACAAGGCGGCCGAAGCCGCAATTCCAAAAACCCTGGATATCGTCAAGGAAACGGTACAGAACATAACCCTGGATGACGCCGGAAAAATTCTCAACGGCGGCGATGACGCCGCCACCCGCTATTTGCGGGAGAAGGCGGGGGCATCACTGGAAAAAGCCATCAAACCCATCGTTTCCCAGGCTACCGATCAGGTGGGCGCCACCGCCAGTTACAAGCAGCTCACCGCCAATGCAGGCGGCGGCATGCTGGGCGGCCTGCTCGGTGGCGACAGCCTGGACCTGGATTCCTACATCACGAAAAAGACCCTGGATGGCCTGTTCTACAAGCTGGCCCAGGAAGAAAAGCTGATCCGGCGGGATCCCCTTGCCCGCAGCACAGATCTTTTGAAGCAGCTGTTCGGTAAATAACCTTGGAGCCTGCCAAGGAAAAAATCGTTATTTCAATGACTTGCGAGCATTAATTCATGGAAATCGGCTACCTGGGCGCGTTTCTCATGGGCTTGTTCGGCGCCCTGCATTGCGTCGGCATGTGCGGCAGCATCATGGGCGTACTGACCTTCAGCCTGCCCATGGAAACCCGCAAGAAGCCGGTGCGGCTCATCGGCTACCTCGGGTATTACAGCCTGGGACGCATCCTCAGCTATAGCCTGGCAGGCGCTGTTGCAGGCGGGTTTGGCGCGGGCTTGTTGTTCCAGATCAGCCCCCAGTACGGGCACAGCATCCTGCTGCTCACGGCCACCTTGCTGATGATCGCGGTGGGACTGTATCTGGCAGGCTGGTTTCCTGCATTCGCCCGGATTGAAAAGGCCGGCGCTCCCATCTGGAAAAAACTGGAGCCCCTGGGCAGAAAACTGCTGCCCGTTGCCTCCCCCTGGCAGGCGCTCCTGTATGGCATGATCTGGGGCTGGCTGCCCTGCGGCCTGGTATATTCCGCACTGTTTATTGCGCTAGGTCAAGGCGGCATGCTCCAGGGCGGGGTATTTATGCTTCTGTTTGGCTTGGGCACCTTGCCTGCCATCATGGCAACAGGTATCTTTGCTGACCAGATATTGCGTTTTTCCCGCAACCCGCAAATGCGTATGTTCGCGGGGATATTGTTGATCCTGTTTGCATTGACCGGACTGATCCTGAACTGGTAGACATCATGAACAAACCATCCAATTACGAGATACTGGGCAAATCCCCCGAATTCGAAGCGCTTTTGCGCTCCCTGGACATCGCTTCGGCAACAGATGTCACGGTGATACTTACCGGAGAGAGCGGCACGGGAAAGGAATTGCTGGCGCGCCATATCCACAAGAAGAGCAGGCGTCATGACGCACCCTTTGTAGCCATCAACTGCGCCGCGCTGCCCGAGGGTCTTGCGGAGTCCGAGTTCTTTGGCCATGTCAAGGGCGCTTTTACGGGAGCGGTCTCCAACAATCCGGGGCGCATCAACATGGCCGAAGGCGGCACCCTGTTTCTGGACGAAATCGGGGAAATGTCCCTGGACATACAGGCCAAGCTGCTGCGCTTTCTCGAGTCCGGAGAGTACCAGCCAGTGGGCAGCCTGAAACAACGCCATGCAGACGTGCGTCTGGTGGCGGCCACCAATGCGGATTTGCGCAAGAAAGTGGAAGACGGGGATTTTCGTGAAGACCTTTATTACCGTTTGAGCATTATTCCCTTTCATGTGCCGGCGCTGCGGGAACGCACCGGCGACGTGGAATTGCTGATACCGGAAATCACCAAACGCCTCGCCAGCGAATACCAGCTGCCAGCGCCGGTATACAACAAGGCCGCCATGGATTGCCTGCGACGCTATTCCTGGCCAGGCAATATCCGCGAATTACGCAATCTGTGCGAGCGCATGTTGATTCTTTTCAGCGGCCGGGAGATTCATGACGGCAATCTGCCCCGGGAAATCCGCCATCAGCAGAGGAGCCGCTGGACCTTTTCCCTGCCGGATTCGGGCATCAAGCTCGATGAACTGGAGCAAGAACTGTTGCAACAGGCCCTGGAAAAAACCAATGGCAACCAGAGCAAGGCTGCACGCATTCTGGGCCTGACCCGCTATGCCTTTATGTACCGCCTAAAAAAATACCAGCTGCAGTAAGTCCAGCAGCAGAAAAAAGCCCGCAAGCACTACTTGCTTGCGGGCTTTTTCTTTTTAGAGGCTAGACATGCACCTAAAGTTTTCCCCCTCACCCTGCTCCGGGGCTACAGCCGGAAGCCTGGTGAGGGACGTTGCGGGTTAAAACTTGTACGCTGCATTCAAATAGAAATAGCGTCCGGGTTCGTTCATCAAGATCACCTCATTGCCGCCACTTTCCAGCAGGGTGAGATCCTTGTAGGTATTGCTGACTGCGTAGGTCTTGTCAAAGACATTGTCAATGCCCGCCGTCAGTTTGATGTGGTCTGTCAGGGAATGATGAACCTTCAGGTTCAGCACCGCCCAGCTGTCCAGTTCCTGCTCGCCATTGTCTTCGTCATAGCGGGTCCAACTGTCAGAGACCACGACTTCCACTCTGGCCAGGCTGTCATCACTATATTCCCAGTTCAGGGACATCGTGCCCTTCAGAGGAGGAATTTCCGGAAGGTCCTTGTCAGTCTGCCCTGGCTGGGCTTCATCTTTCTCGCCCCGCTGGTAGGCCAGTCCAAAATCAAGATACAGGTCATCAGTGAAGTTGTAGGAGCCATCAACAGAGAAGCCATAGATGCTGGCGTCCACATTGTCGAAACGGCGCATCATCTTGCTATCGTTATAGATGATGAAATCACCCAGCCAGCTGTAGAATATCTTGGGTTTGAGATGGAGGGAGCCGGTATTGATCTCCAGCCCCAGATCCACTTCGGTATTGGTGGTCTGATCCAGATCCGGGTTGCCGATCATCATCACATTATCCATCATGGGCATGATCATATAGAGCTCACGGGCATCGGGAACACGCGCTGAACGACCCAGCCCGCCAAAGACCTTCAGGCCCTCCTGCAGACTGTAGGTGCCAAAGGCAAAGGCGCTGAATGCGCTGTAGTCATTGTCCGGCTGCATACCCGCCGTCTCGATGGTGGTGTCGTCATAGCGCGCACCGAGCTTGAGATTGAAATTGTTGAAATCTTTTTCCGCCTCCACAAAAATGGCGGCATTGTCCGTATCCACATCATCGATGCTGACGAACCCATCAACCATGGCCATCATGCCCTTGGCCTGGAACACCCCGTCCCAGTTACGACGGCTGAAATCCAGTCCAACAGTCATTTCCGTGCCGTCACGCAGATCAAAACTGTTTTTGATCTTGGCGCCCTGGGTTTCCGTTTCCAGATAATGTGTCATCTCGTTCATGGAATCCGGGCCGGAAGAGAGGCGATAGCGGGTGGACATGGGGTGCTCCACCTGGGAATTGTAATAGTGGAAACTCAATTCCCGGGAGAAGCGACCCAGATCACGAATGGAATAGCCGATATCGAAAATATCGGAGTCGTCATACAGGGCGTCCATTTTGCTGGACGGATACAGGATGTCATCACTGCGGTTGGCCGTATAGCTCAGTTTCAGCTCCTGGTTTTCAGTGACGTCCACATACAACTTGCCCATGAAGGTGCTCTTGTCATAGGCATCCAGGTCTCTGTATTCCTCTTTGTATCTAGCTGTGGAAGCGAGATCATAATTCTCGATCTGCTCTGCAAAGGTGTTTCCATCACCGTCTTCATACTGACCGCTGCTTTCCTTGGAAACACTGACCATGGCCCGAACGCGATCCGTGCCGCCGCTGAGGGTTGCCGCACCTTTAAGATAGTCCCAACTGCCCACGTTCAGGCTCACTTCACCATGAAAGCCTTCTTCCGGCTCCTTTGTGATGATCTTGACTGCACCGCTGAGCGTGCCGAAATTCTCCACATCATAAGGACCCTCGATGATTTCCACCGATTCAATATTGTTGGTCAGGACATGAGAAGTTGGCGGATCCATGCGGTTGGGGCAGGCGCCGTAGATTTTTCCTCCGTCAATGAGGATATTGATATTGTCCTTCTTCTGTCCGCGCAAAATGATATCGTTGGCGATACCGCTGCGGCGCACGATGGAAATGGCGGCGGATTTCTTCGCCAGGGCCTCTGCCAGGTCGGCTGATTTGACTTCCTTGCCGCTGATGTCTTCCAACCTCGTGCCTTCCACGATGATAGTGGGCATGTTTTCGGCATTGCCCTCGTCCGCATCTGTTTCATGACCGCCGGCAATAGCTGTCGTACCTGCGCACAAACTGCATATGAGAAGAGGTAAAAGCTTTCTTTTTTTCATTACGGAGACTCTCGATTTGCTGGGTTGTTTAGTTAGAACCTCAGCATATTTAGCAATTACCGGGCCAACTCTTTCATCACCTAGGCTTCAGTCTTTTGCATCGGACAGCAGTCGGCCAACCCCCTGTTACCGTGCGATATGACACTGCCGGTGCGCTATTTCACACTCACCATGAACCCGGCGGCAAGGAAATGCGGAAGCAAACGCGAGAAGTGCCTGGGATATACTCCATCTATCCAACAGCCACCTTGTTGGCGCAACCTGGACGAGAAGATGGACTGAACACGACCGCCATGAAAACCATTGATATCCACACTCACTTGCTCAACCCCCAGGTATGCTTTGACCGCCTTTTCGACAGAATAGCGGTTCGTTTTTTTGCCAAAGGCCTGGGCATTGATCCCGCAAAACTGAAACAGCAGCCCTGGGAAGCCTATGTAGCTGCCATGGCGCGGGCGGTCAGCAAATCAGAAACAGTGGAGCGGGCTTGCCTGTTTGGCGTGGATGCCTGTGTTGACAGGCAAGGAAGAGAAACCCATCGCGACAAGACGGTATGCGCCAGAAATACGGATGTGCTGGAAGTGGCAAGCCGTTATCCCCGGCAGTTCATCCCGTTTTTTTCCATCAACCCCCTACGGCCAAACGCCCTGGAGCTGATCGATGAGTATTCGGAAAAAGGCTGTCGTGGCGCCAAATTCTTGCAAAATTACTGGGGCGTGGATCTCAATAACCCGGCATTGGTTCCCTACTATGAAAAACTGCGGGAGAAGAAACTGCCCTTGATCATCCATATCGGCAGTGAGATAAGCATTCAGTCGGACAGGCGCTATGAAGGCAGCAACATGCTGGAGCTGCCACTGCAAGCCGGCGTTACCGTCATCGCCGCCCATATGGGGCTGGGACAAATCAACCACAAATGGCTGCCTTGGCGGAATCTGTCCAGAAATCCCGCATGGTTTGACAAGGATTACTTTCATATTCTGGAGATGCTCGAACAATATGACAATTTGTACGGCGATCTTTCCGCCATGCTCATCCCCCTTCGCGCAAGAGCACTGGCGCACCTGGCAAGCCAGAAGCAGGTACACCACAAGCTTCTGTTTGGCACCGACTATCCCGTGCCATTCCTGATTCGCCTCAATACACACGGGATAAACCCGGCAAAAACCAAATACATCGCAAGCATTCAAAACCCGTTTGATCGGTATATTGCCGCCATGCAGCAGTTTTTCCCAAACGAACATCCGCTCTACACGAATCATCAACATGTACTGGCAAGTACGCCTTCTTGCGGGAAAAGGAAGGGATAGCCTGCACCAGGAAACGGGATGGCAAGGCGTTTCATATCAAGACAGCCACACCAAAACAGTCCCTCTAAGATATTGAGGAGCTTGATCTTGGCCTCGCTTCCCCAAAAACAGCGATATCTTCAGGCAAGATGGAGAAGGAAAACACAGCCAAAAGACGCTCGTGGCTTTTTCCTTTTCTGGTTTTTTTTATAATGATGGGATAGGATCAGGAACATCACCCAGGCCAGAGCAAGACCATGAAAAAACTCATTGCAGCAACCACTCTATTTTCTCTCGTTTTCCTGTTCGGGATTACTGGCTGCAGCACTATTGAAGGTGTTGGCAAAGATATCCAAAAAGGCGGGAAAGTGATAGAAAACACGGCCAAAAAGTATTGACACGGCTAAGATTTTTGGGCGCCAAGGACATCATGTTTTGGCCAGCCCGCCTCAACGTAATCCACGCTTGTTGTTGCCCCATTTGCCGGACATTGATCTCCTCCCCAGGCGCCATCAAGACAGACGACGAGCACCGGGAAAAGACGCTTCGCGTCCCGGGCGAGACCCGGCATACGCATGAATAGCAAATCCACAAAAACCAGCACCAGAAAACAACAACACACTCCCATGATGCAGCAGTACCTGCGCATCAAATCCAATCATCCGGATATGCTGGTGTTTTATCGCATGGGGGATTTCTACGAGTTGT
>JAMOMB010000087.1 GCA_027068795.1 Sedimenticola sp.
TGCTGTTCACGCGGCGGAAAGTTCGGCCAGTTGTTCCGCCTGGTATTCCTGCATGAGGGGGTCGATGATCTGATCCAGCGCCCCCGCCATCACCTCATCCAGTTTGTACAGGGTGAGATTGATGCGATGATCCGTCACCCGGTTCTGCGGAAAATTGTAGGTGCGGATGCGCTCGGAGCGGTCGCCGCTACCCACCTGTAGTTTGCGGTCGGCCGCCAGCGCCTGGTTCTGCTGTTCCCGGGCGGACGACAGCAATCTCGCCTGCAACAACGACAGGGCGCGGGCCTTGTTCTTGTGCTGGGAACGCTCATCCTGGCATTCCACGACCACGCCGGAAGGCAAGTGGGTGATGCGCACGGCGGAATCGGTTTTGTTGACATGCTGCCCGCCAGCGCCGGAGGCGCGGTAGGTGTCGATACGCAAATCGCTGCTGTCGATCTGGATATCGTCGATATCGTCCGCTTCGGGAAGAATGGCGACGGTGCAGGCCGAGGTATGGATGCGCCCCTGGGATTCGGTTTCCGGCACCCGTTGCACCCGATGGGCGCCGGATTCGAATTTTAGCCGGGAATATACCCCCTGGCCGGAGATCTTTGCGATCACTTCCTTGTAGCCGCCATGTTCGCCGGGGCTTTCGCTGATCATTTCCACCCGCCATTTCCGCTGTTCCGCGTAGCGCAAATAGGCCTTGAGCAGGTCTCCGGCAAACAGCGCCGCCTCGGCGCCGCCGGTGCCGGCGCGAATCTCCAGAAAGATGTTGCGCTCGTCATTGGGATCCCTGGGAAGCAGCAGTTTCTGCAGCTCGGGCTCCAGCGCCTGTTGTTGCTGCCGGGCTTCCTGCAGGGAGTCCCGCGCCAGATCCGCCATCTCCGGGTCGTCCAGCATTTCCTTTGCAGCGCCGATTTCTTCCTCGGTGTGCAGATAGCGCCGGTAACAATCCACCACGGGCTCCAGCTGCGCATATTCCTGGCTGAGGCTGCGGTAGCGATCCTGGTCGCTTTGCACCTGTGGATCGGAGAGCAAACCGGTGATTTCCTCGAAGCGATCCTGGATCTGCTCGAGTTTGCCGCGGATGCTGCTTTTCATTTATCCAGCTGGAACAGGGTGGTTGCCGCTTCCAGCAGTTCCTGGCGCCCGCTAGAGCCGGCTTCCCGAAGCTGTGAACTGGGCGTGTGCAACAGTTTGTTGGTGAGGGTGTTGGCCAGAAATTCCAGGGTTTGTTCCGGCGTACAGCCGTTTTCCAGCATGCGCAGCGCTTTTTCCAGGGTTTGCTGCTTGATGGCATTGGCCTGCCCCCGGTAGCTCTGAATCATTTCCACTGCGTCGAGAGAGCGCAGCCAGCCCATGAATTCAGCGGTTTTCAGTTCGATGATTTCCACCGCCTGTTCGGCTGCCTGCTGCCGGGACTTGAGATTCTCCTGGATCACCTCTTCCAGGTCGTCCACAGTGTACAGATACACATCGCGCAAGGAGCGCACTTCCGCCTCGATGTCCCGCGGTACGGCAATATCCACCATGAACATGGGTCGGTGGCGGCGCTGCTTGAGGGCGCTTTCCACCGCGCCTTTGCCAAGAATGGGAACCGGGCTGGCGGTGGAGGAAATGATGATGTCCGCTTCCGGCAGGTGGGTGGAGATCTCGGTGAGACTGATGGCGTAGCCGCCGAACTGTTCGGCCAGCTCGTGCGCTCTTGCAACGGTACGGTTGGCGACGATGATCTGGCCGATGCCCTGTTGCTGCAGATGCCGGGCGGTGAGTTCGATGGTTTCACCCGCGCCGATGAGCATGGCGGTCTGCTGGGAAAGATCGGAAAAAATCTGCTTGGAAAGGCTTACTGCGGCAAAGGCCACGGATACCGGGCTGTCGCCGATGGCCGTATCCGTGCGCACCTGCTTGGCGGTGGAAAAACTGTGCTGGAACAGGCGCCCCAGTATCTTTCCCACGGTACCGGCATCGGAAGCCGTTTGCCAGGCGGATTTTACCTGTCCGAGGATCTGCGGCTCGCCCAACACCAGGGAATTGAGTCCGCTGGCGACGCGCAGAAGATGCTCCACCGCCTTGTGCTCCTGGTGCAGATACAGATACGGCGTCAGATCACTGCTTTCCAGGCCGTGAAAACGGGCAAGCCAGCCTTGCAGCTTGTCCGGCTTGATATTGCAGCCGCAGCAATACACCTCGGTGCGGTTGCAGGTAGAGAGAATAATGGCTTCGCTGGCGCCTTCTGTCTCGGTAAGGGTGCGCAACGCGCCGACGATGATATCCGGGCCAAAAGTAATGCGCTCGCGGATATCCACCGGAGCGGTTTTGTGATTGAGGCCGAGAACCAGAAGAGTCATATTCGTCTGTAAGACAGGTTGCTAAGTGGTGGCGTTAAGGAGAAATTTTCTGCTATCGGCGGGCCGAATGCAAGAAAGGCGTGCGATTCTGCTAAAAACCCTGGTTTGCAACGCCTTTTTGCCAAGTATATCAGTAGATTTTTGCCTACCACAAAATAAAACGGATTGCATTAAAAATGTGGCAATATAAGATTAATTCGTCAATAATCAATACGCGGATCCGGATTTCCGCCATAACAATTCCCGTGAACGGGGGAAGTGGACAAGGAATTTAACACCGCTTCGTCGCACAGGCAGTGTGCATCCAACACTATTAGTGGTCTGTTAACACGAATCCAATTGAGGCTGCCGGGACGGTGTTTTTCACCCGGCAAGGCGGAATGAGTGAAGTGTAGTGACGCTACATGAACGGATGATAACGCCGCTGGGTGGAAAAACAGCCCCAGCCCTACGGGTTGCGCCTGATAAAGCGCCACTCGGCGTTGCTCGACGTTCGTTTGGAACAAGCAAGCTTTTCTCCTCGCGCCTTGCCTGGCGTTTTTTCCGGTGCAGCAGCACCTATTGGATTCGTGTTAACAGGTCCTAGTTACTCGAGTTTCCCTGAAGTAGTCTATCGCCACGGGAGGAGAGATGCCGAAAAAGCGACGCGGAGCCGCTCTGCTACTGATGCCGGTTGTATTGGCCGGAGTGCACATGCCCGCCAAGGCGGGAGTGACCCCGCAATTGCCTTACCCGAAGGAATCACCTACTGCGTTGGAGATCATGCAGCAGGTGTATTTCGTCAATCATTTCTATGCGCTGAAAAATTTTGCCATCACCAGAAAGGGGCGCAAGATAACGGTTTTGGTCAGTCGAACCCAGGGGAAACGCCCCACCACCAACACCCTGGAGCGCTACCTGAACAATGATTACGCCGATGATCCGGTAATCAAGGCCAAGGATCTGGCGATTTTCCGCTCGGGCAAGCTGCGCGGCACCGGGATTTTGATTACCGACTATGATGATGACGCCAGAAGCCAGTCCTACATGATCTGGCTGCCGGCCCTGCGCAAGATCCGCCGCTTTGCGCAGCCGGCCCAGGACGATTCCTGGGGCGGGCTGGATTTCACCTTTGGCGATGTGGTGCTGCGCAAACCCAGACACGAAACCCATGAACTTTTGGGCCAGGAAACCTTTGCGTCCTGCCTGCATGGCATGGATATTCCGCAACAACACCGCAATCGCTACACGCGCCACCTGGCCAAGGAGTCCTGCGCGCCGAAAGGGAAAACGGTATATAAAGTCAAAAGTACAACCAAGTTCAAGGACTGGTGGTACGACTATCGTGTTAACTATGTAGATACGCAAACCTTTGCCGATTACCGTACTGAATACTATAAAAACGATAAAAAGATAAAACTTATCGACCGGGACTGGAGCAGTCTCGGGCTGGAAGACCCCAGAGCCTTGTCCTGGGGTTACTGGTACGGCAAGAATTTTATAACCGGTCACGAAAGCTGGGCGATAGTTCCCAAGGAAGTGGTCAGGTTCAATGCAAAATTCAAACCCTCATTGTGGTCAGAGCGTACGCTGCGCAAGATCAAGCGCTGATCGCTTTTGATCAGGTTATGAGGCTCGGGATTTCCTTGTTTCTCGGCGATGGAGAATGAAACCAGGGAAATGTATATGACGACGATCCATGAGCTGCCGATCCAGGATTGTCCTTACATCCAATCGTAGGAACTGAATTGATGATAAAGAAGAAAATTGTTGCCTCCGTCGCCGCCACGCTGCTGGCCGCCAGCCTTACAGCACAGGCGGGCGTACCCAAGGACTTGCCATACCCTTCCGGTGAACTCACTGCAGACCAGGTGGCTGAGCAAGTGTATTTTGTAAATCACTTCTATGCCATGAAGAACTACGCCATTGTCAAGAAAGGCAAGAAGATCACCACTCTCATACTGAAGGGAAAAGGCGAAAAGCCCTCCACCATCACCCTTGAGCGGTTCCTGAACAACAACTACGACGACGGCGTGGTGCAAGCCAAGGATCTGGCGATTTTCCGCTCGGGCAAACTGCGTGGAACCGGCATGCTGATCACAGACTATGTCGATGACAACAAGTCCCAGTCCTACATGATCTGGCTGCCGGCCTTGCGCAAGATCCGCCGTTTCGCCCAGCCCGCCCATGATGACGCCTGGGGCGGCAGCGATTTTACCTTTGGTGACGTCACCCTGCGCAAGCCGCTGCATGAAACCCATGAGCTGCTGGGCAAGGAAACATTCAACGATTGCCTTGGCGTTATCGATATCCCCGAGAAACAGCGCGGCCGGTATACCAGAAACCTGCCCGAAGCCGCCTGCAATCACAAAGGCAAGGAGGTCTACAAGCTGAAGAGCGCCACCAAGTTCCAGAACTGGTGGTACGACTACCGTATCAGCTATGTTGACGCCAAAACCTTCGCGGATTATCGCACCGAGTATTTCAAGGATGGCAACAAGATCAAGGTGATCGACCGCAACTGGGTGGATGCGCCACTGGATGATCCCCGCGCCCAGTTCTGGGGCTACTGGTACGGAAAAACCCTGGCCACGGAACATGAAACCTGGGCGGTGATTCCCGAAGGGGTGAGTGTGGCCAATGGTGATTTCAAGGACAAGCTCTGGTCAGAGCAGACCTTGCGCAAAATAAAACGCTGATCAAACGAATAAATAACATCCAGAAGCGTGGCCGGCGGGCCGGCTGCGCCGTATTACGGAGAGAGTAAAATGTATAGACGCTCAACCCTCTACATGGCCATGGCGGCAGCCATTGCGCTACCGGCCACGGCAAGCGCCGGCTTTTTTGAAGACATCGAAATAAATGGTTTCCTGAAAAACGAAACATCCGTTTTTCTCAATGACGGACAAATGACCGGCGAAGCGGAGAGCATGCTGGACAATAGCCATCACAATGCCGGCGATGTGATGAAATTCGAGAATTCGGCGCGCTTCTTCATCAATGGCCTGATCGGCGAGGAAGCCAGTTGGCACATGGATCTGAACATCGTCTGTGATTCCAAGGGCATCAACTCCAACTATACCTGCCACGAAAGCTACACCCAGAATGACTGGCTGCGGGAGCTGTATGCGGATTTTGCCGTTTCCGAATGGAATATTCGTCTTGGCAAGCAGCAGGTGGTTTGGGGTACGGCGGATGGCATCAAGCTGCTGGACATCATCAATCCCACCGATTACCGTGAAATGGCGCAAAACGCCATGGAAGACTCCCGCATTCCCATCTGGATGCTCAATGCAGAACGCAATATCGGCGACAGCGGAAACATTCAGTTTATCGTTTCCGAGAACCGCAAGAACGCCATTCCCGGCCTGAATCGTGACGGCGACTCCGGACATCCCTTCATCATGAAAGGCGTGGATTCCATCACCGGCG
Organism: Sedimenticola sp.; assembly: GCA_027068795.1. GTDB lineage: Bacteria > Pseudomonadota > Gammaproteobacteria > Chromatiales > Chromatiaceae > Thiolapillus. The sequence goes on from JAMOMB010000087.1 coordinate 5,748, forward strand.
GGGTGAACGGCTTCCTCAATGTCACCCCGGCCCTGGCCAGCGTGGCGGGTAGCTTCAACGGCGCCGCCATGGGAGGCATGTTTACCGGAAATCTCAACATGTCCGGCCTGCTGCCCTTTGCCGGCATGACCGTGGATGGTTTTGCAAGCACACCGGTCATCTACGGGTTCCCCTGTCCGCAAACGGGCTGTGACGGCACGCAAACGCCCGTCGCTTTCGGTCCGGGCTATATCGTGTTGAACAATATTGCCCAGAATGGCCTGTATCAGGGAGATCCCAACGCAAACAACAACGTCACCAATCTGCTGAATGTGAACGGCCCGCAGGTGACCCAGATCAGCTGGAACCCGTCCAACCCGGTATCGGCATTTGAATACATGCCCAACGCCACCTTTGCCACCTTTAACACCTTTACCTCCATGAATGCCGACGGCAGCTTCTCCGGCGCCACGACTTCCTACAAGGTAGACGATCCCTCCGCCGCGGAGCCGAATGCGGGATTGCGCTATCGCGGCTCCCTGGACAACGGCCTGAACTTCGGCGTCAATTATTTTTATCATTACAGCGCCAATCCGGAAGTCAATATGAGCTGGCATGACCAGGTGACCGGAGAAAAACTGACTGTGCTCAGGGTCAAAGGCACGCAGGTTGGCACAGATGCAAACGGCAACCCGGTCTTCCTGCCCAACCCGGGTGATACCCTGGAAGCCGACCAGGTAGGCAACAACGCCATGACCGACCTGGGCGCCATGCCCACCATATTGCTGATGAACGGGGCAGGGCAGTTCTATGGCGCTTTCGATCCCACCACCGGCATGCCCAACGCCAACCAGAATGGCGCAAGCATGCGCATGACCGAAACCCGCTCCCGGGTGCACAGCATCGGTGGTTCTCTGGATTACGGCACCCAGCTGGGCGGTCTGCCCGTCGTGTTTCGCGCGGAATTGCTGTATGACAAGGACGAAAAACAACCTGTGGTGGACAAGCGCCTTCTGGGCATAGGCGATCTGACCAATGCATTGACCATGGAAGACATGGACAAGTTCAGCTATGTGCTCGGCGTGGACGTCACCATACTGACCAATATGATGGTCAGCGCCCAGTTTATCCAGCAAAACAATCTGGACTTCATCGATGATTCCCGCACCTGCACCACCCAGGCGGGAAATGTCTTCGATTGTTCCCGCTATACGGGTGATTTCTCCACCCTGCATTTGACCAATGGCCTGAACAAAGGCTGGGAGAACAAGGAATTCTATTCCCTGTTCTTCTCCAAGCCCTTTGGCGAAAGCCAGCTGGGTCGCTGGAACAATATCACCATGGTTGAAGAGGGCGGCGGCTTCTGGAATCGGTTCGACATCGAGTATTCCTTTACCGATGAGCTGATCGGCTCGGCAGAACTGAATCTTTACTGGGGTGATGAAGACACCACCTTCGGCCAGTTCAAGGATTCATCAAACGCCCAAATTGGCGTGAAATACATCTGGGAATAACCATTTCCCCGGACTGACGACCAGGCAGGCGTCTGACTGCGCCTGCCGGTTCGGAAAATTGCAGCATCTGGCGCGCCGGCGGGCAAAACCGTTCATGCGGTCTGCCCGCCCCGTGCTCGCCAGCGCCGGCAGCCGTTTGGGTTCCGGTTGCGTTATCAAGGCCTGTGCTTCGGGCTTTGCCAGCAATATTTGATCATTCGAGCAAGCGGTACAGCGAGGAGTTCCTTATGGGAGAGCAGATTCAGAAGAAGGGGATGGCGGAAAGATATGCGGATTTCGTACTGAAATTCCGCGGGCCCATCATTCTCTTTCTCATTGCCGGCACCATCCTGGGCGCCTTGCAGATACCCAATCTGGATATCCGCAACGACCCGGACACATTGCTGCCGCCGACCAACCGCTATGTGGCCACCAATCTCTATGCCGAACACAACTTCGGCATGGGAAACCTGATGGTGTTCTCCCTCAGGGTAAAGGAAGGTGACATCTATCAACCATGGTTTGTGAACAAGGTGCAGGAGCTGCACCGCAAGCTGGTGGCGCTCCCCCATTCCCGGGAAACGAATTTCATCGATTTTGCCGCGCAAAAAATCAAGTACATGACGTCAGACGAAAACGGCCTGGTGTTCAAGCGCCTGATCCCCACATCCGGCATCAGCACCGACGACCCGGCCAAGGCAAAGGAGCAACTGGATTTCCTCAGGGAAGGCATCAAGAGCAATCCGGTGATGGCGCCCATGCTGGTGGCCATGTTCGATGCGGAAGGAAACCGCTGCGCCTATGAGGATTATCACAAGGAAAGCTGCGTGGCCAAAGCCGCCTATATCATCGCCGACTACACGGATGATGTGAAAGAGATGTACCTGCCCTGGGTGAAGCAGGTTCGCAGTCTCATGGATGAAGTCGCGCAGGATGAGCGCGTGGAGCTGCTGGTGGCTGGCGAGCCGTATTTCCTCGCCTGGATGCTGGCGGATCTGGTAAACAAATGGTGGCTGTTCGCCATTTCCATCGCCATTGTCATCGTGGTGCTGTGGCTGGAGTTTCGGGACTGGCGGGGCGCCATCTTCCCGCTCATCGGCGTGGGCATGACCATTGTCTTCACCCTGGGCCTGATGGGCTTCACCGCCTTCAAGCTGACCACCATGATGGTGCTCACACCAATGCTGCTGCTGGCCATCGGCATCGGGCACTCGGTGCAGGTCACGCGGCGCTTCCTGCTGGATTACGGCCAGTCCGGTGATTGCGAGGCGGCGGGGCGCAAGGCCATCTCCCATACCATCGTTCCAGCCACCCTGTCCATTATCACCGACATGGTGGGCTTTGCGACCCTGGCGTCCGTAGACATCTCCTTCTACAAGGCGTATGCCTGGTTCGGTATGTTCGGCATGCTCACCTTGTTGCTGACCACTACCACGCTGATTCCCCTGCTGCTCACCAAGTTCCCTCCCTCGGCAGCAAGCTGCAAGGCCGGCGGCCACAAATGGGAAACCCAGGTTGGCGGATTTCTCACCAAGGTCGTCATGGGGCCGGGAAAATGGGCGCCCATCGCCTTTATCGTGCTGGTGATGGGGGCTTCGGTCTACTACACCAACCTGATGAACTGGAAGGGCGATCCCCAGGCGGCGGTCAAGCTGGCCGAGGAAGGCGACATCATGCCCGGGGTGGAAAAAGGCATCAACTACGCCCGTGCCGCATTCAAGGGCAGCTCGGACATCTGGAAAGATCTGGTAAAGCTGAATGAAATCATGCCTGGCGTGATTTCGGTGAGCATCCCCATCCGCGGCAAGGAGCCGGTGCTGCCGGATTGCTCCGAAGACCAGTTATTCCCGGAGGAAATATACGATATTGAAGATGTGAACGAGCGCCATGCCATATGCACCCGGGAGAAAACCGCCAAGGGCTGCTGGGATGCGGAAGCTTGCGGAGCGCAGGGCGTCTTCAACCAGGCGGATGTGCTGGCGGACATCGAGGCCATGGAAAACTGGATGCGCAAACATGAGTTCATCGGCTATACCGGCTCTTACGCCCAGTATGTGCGCCTGGTGAACATGCTCCTCAGTGCAGAACCGGGAGTAAAGCCGGACATCAAGGATCTCGCCATTCCATCCAGGGAATTCCTCACCGGCATCGACCCGGATGACGACCGGGATCCCGACGGCATCGTGCAGCTCTACAACGGCCTGCTGGAAATGATGACCTCGGACGGCGACATGGACTCTTTCGTTTCCGCTGACTGGAACGAAGGCGTTATTCTCGGTTTCGTCAACACCATGGATCCCCGGGAGACCCATCAGGTCACCATGGATATCCAGCAATATATCGAGGATCACAAGAACGACAAGGGATTCAGCAAAGTAAACTTCGGCTTGCGTTCCGGCCCGGTGACGGACTTGTCCGGGGATACCAACGAACTCTCCATAGAAGGCCCCAACTATGTACGCCCGGCGGTGGGAGGCTTCCTCGGCGCCACGGAGGCGACGCGGGAAGTGGCCATGGAAAACTGGCTGGTCGGCCCGCTGCAAACGGCGCTGGCGGTGTTCGTGATTGCCGCGCTGATCTTTCGCTCCCTGCTGGTTGCGGGCATCCTCATCTTTACCCTGTTCATCACCCTGTTCGCCCAGTATGGGTTGGGCGGCTATTTCACCTCGGTGGAGAACTGGTCAGGCAACCTGGCCTTCCATTTGCTGGTTACTTTGAGTATTGCCATGGGGCTGGGTGTGGATTACGGAATCTACATGCTCTCGCGCCTGAAAGAGGAAATGGTGGAAACCACCGGCAATTGGGAGCAGGCCCTGCGCAACACCCTGAATACCACCGGATCGGCGGTTATCGTATCCGTAGTGGTGCTGCTGGGCAGCTTCATTCCCCTGGTGGCGACCGACCTGGCCAATACCTGGGGACTGGCCATGTTCATCGGCGAGGCTCTGGTAATCGATGTATTCACCGCCCTGATGCTGCTGCCAACCCTGGTGTACTGGTTCCGGCCCAAATATGTTTTTGGGGAATACCGATAGCGCCGACCATAGACAGTAACAGGTTCCGGCTTGGTTTCTGGTGGCCGGGTGAAATATCCGGGTTGAATGCTCTATACTTGTTTCCAGTGCCTGAGCATTCCAACCGGGAAAGCCTGATGAAACCACTGATATTCACCTGGCGACCATTCAGATTATGTTCGAGACGCCAGACGCGACTCAGGCTGCGGCGTGCTTCGCAGGCAATGGTTGCCAGGTTAATAATAATGAGTCTGTTGCTGTTTGGCGCCGCCATGGCGGAAGAAAACCCCGCCCTGGAAACCATACAGGAGTATCTGGAGTTTGCCGAGTATGCTGACGGCGCAATCACGCCGGAACAGCTTGTCTCCATTGATCGCAAGGATATTGTATTTGTCGATGCCCGCAAACCGGAACGCTTCGAAGCAGGGCATATCCCCGGGGCCATGAATATTGAATGGCGGCAGATACTGGAGCGCCAGGACGAAATTCCCAGGGACAAATCCGTGGTGCTGTACTGCGATACCGGCCTTTCTTCCTCCAAAGCCTATTTCATTCTGCGCCTGGCCGGGCGGGAGAACATCAAGGTGCTGCGCGGGGGCTATCTGATGTGGAGCGCCCAGCGGCAAGGGCGATAGCCGTTGGGTTGCGTCTTTGCCATACAGAAGGAGTACACTGGACAAAGATACTCCTGATTGGAACGGACGATGAAACACAGATGGTTCAGAATCGTTTTGTTGTTGCTGATTGTTGCCGTGGCGGCAGGGGCCTTGTTGACCTGGCTGATGCGTCCCAAGGCGGTGCCGGTGCTGGTGGCCCAGGCAAGCCGGGGAATGGTGCAGGATAGCGTCGCCAATACCCGGGCGGGCACCATCAAGGCCTGCCGGCGTTCCGGTCTTTCCCCTTCCATTGGCGGACAGATCGTGCGCATGCCCATCAGGGAGGGTGACCGGGTAAAGCAAGGGCAGGTGTTGCTGGAGTTCTGGAACGATGATCTGGCGGCGCAACTGGTGCTGGCGCAACGCCAGACCAAAGCTGCCCAAGCCAAGGCCAGGCAAGCCTGCGTGGTCGCCGATACCGCCCGGCGCGAATCCCGCCGTCTGCAGGAGCTGCACAAAAAGAAACTCGCCTCAGCGGAGGTCACGGACAAGGCCGTTGGCGAAACCCGCGCCGCCCAGGCGGCCTGTGAGGCGGCAAACGTCAATGTGGAAGTCAGCCAGGCCCAGGTGGATGTGGCCCAGGCGGCCTTGCAGCGCACACGCCTGGTTGCGCCTTTCGACGGTGTGGCGGCCCAGGTGAATGGCGAGATCGGCGAGTTCGTCACCCCGTCGCCGGTTGGCGTTCCCACCCCCCCGGCGGTAGACCTCATCGATGACAGCTGCATCTATGTTTCCGCGCCCATGGATGAAGTGGACGCCGCCAAGATCCGTGTGGACATGCCGGCGAAAATCTCCCTGGATGCCTATGGCGACAGAATATTCAAGGGCAAGGTGCGGCGTATCGCCCCCTATGTGCTGGATCGGGAAAAACAGGCGCGCACCGTCGAGGTGGAGGCG
>JAMOMB010000088.1 GCA_027068795.1 Sedimenticola sp.
CTTGCGCTGGACGCCGCCCACCGGCTCGTCGAAAAAGGTCAGTTGGTAGCGCGCCGCGCCGGGAAAGGAGACCCGGTGGATCTGCGCCACATCGCCAAAGCGTGTGCTGATGTATATCTGCTTTCCGTCCCTTGTCCAGTCCAGAAAGGCCCCGGAGCGGGTGCTCTGGTAACGTTTGAGATCCTGTTTTATCTGCTCGGGAACGGGCGGGATGTCTTCCAGCACAAGATTTCCGTTATTCAGGGAAAACCTTTCCACGGCATGGGCGCCGCCGGCCAGGGCGAGCAGACAGGATGTGAGCACAACGGATTTCAAATTCATGGCATTACTCGATTCAGATGGTTGATACGGCGAGGGCGACGGAAAGAACCCGCTATTGTTCACCCGGCAACAATATATGCCATATTCAGCCGCCGTACGCTGGAAACGCAGCATTATAGCAACATCAACGCCATCGCCCGGAGGGCGAATGCGCCTGGATAACTTTGTTTATCCACCCATCAGATATATTGCGCCAGCGAAAATATCACTGGCCAAATCCTTGTTATACAATGGCGCATTGAAGAAACCCTGATTACGTCCGTCCGTGTTATTCCGGCGCAGGCCGGAATCCGGCAGTATCAGGATACGGGATCCCGGCCTGTGCCGGGATAAGGGCCCGATCAGGGACTTCTTAAGCAGCCTGCCGAAACAGATCATCGCAACCCATACCAGAACGAGGAGCCGACTGCCCCATGAGCTTTCCAGAATTGCTTGTCCGCCTGCGGGAAATGCTGATTCCCACCCTGTATCAGGTCAAGGAGCTCAAGGATCCGGCTGTGCTGAAAGCGGACTTGATCGCCGGCATCACTGTGGCCCTGGTGCTGGTGCCCCAGTCCATGGCATATGCGCAGCTCGCGGGGCTGCCGCCCTATTTCGGCCTGTATGCTTCTTTCCTGCCCCCCATGGTGGCGGCGCTTTTCGGCTCTTCCCGGCAGTTGGCCACAGGCCCTGTGGCCGTCGTTTCCCTGCTCACCGCGGCGTCCCTGGAGCCCTTGGCCGCCGCCGGATCCGAGGGCTTTCTGGCCTACGCCATTCTGCTGGCGATCATGATCGGCATCTTCCAGCTGGTTCTGGGGCTGCTGCGCCTGGGCGTGTTGGTGGATTTTCTTTCTCATCCCGTGGTGGTTGGCTTCACCAATGCCGGGGCGGTGATTATCGCCACCTCCCAATTGAGCAAACTGTTTGGGGTCACGGTGGAAAAAGCGCCCCGCCACTACGAGACCGTATACTACATCATCCAGGCGGCCACCGAGAGCACCCACCTTATTACCTTTGCGTTTTCCGTGCTCTCCATCGCCATTATCTGGGGCATGAAGAAGTATCAACCGCGGCTGCCCGGCGTACTGATCGCAGTGGTGGTGTGCACCTTGCTTTCCTGGATGATCGGTTTCGAGGCAAGAGGCGGCGCCATCGTCGGCGCCATTCCCGCCGGGCTGCCCAGCATGACCATTCCCGCATTCGACTGGGAGGTGGTCAAGCAGCTTATCGCCTCCACCATCGTCATTTCCCTGATCGGTTTTATGGAAGCCATTTCCATCGCCAAGGCCATGGCGGCGCGCACCCGGCAGCGCATCGACGCCAATCAGGAATTGGTGGGACAGGGGCTTTCCAATGTGGTCTCCGGCCTGTTCGGCGGCTATGCCGTGTCCGGCTCTTTCTCCCGCTCTGCGGTGAACATCGAATCCGGGGCGGTTACCGGTTTCTCCTCCATCGTTACCGGAACCGTGGTGGGCATCACCCTGTTGTTCCTCACCCCCCTGCTCTACCATCTTCCCCAGGCCACTTTGGCCGCGGTAATCATCATGGCGGTGATCAACCTGGTCAAGATCGAACCCGTCAAACACGCCTGGAAAGCGGAAAAGCATGACGGCATCGTCGCCGTGGTCACTTTCGTGCTGACCCTGGTCATGGCCCCGCATCTGGAGCAGGGCATCATCATCGGCGTGGTGCTGGCCATGGTGTTGTTCATCTACCGCACCATGCGCCCGCGCATCGCCATTGTCTCCCGCTACCATGACGGCACCTTCCGTGATGTCAGCGTGCATCCGGAGCTGGATCGCTGCAAGAAGATCCTCATGTTCCGCTTCGATATGTCCCTGTATTACGCCAACGCCGGTTATTTCGAAACCAAGGTGCTGGAAATGGTGGCGGACAACCCGGAGATCGAATACCTGATCCTGGATGCGGAGGGCATCAATACCCTGGACGCCACCGGCGAGGAAGTGCTGTTGCATTTGAGCGAGCGGCTGCAGAAGGTGGGCATCACCATCATCGTGGCGCGCATGAAGAAGCAGTTCATGGATACCCTGAGAAAAACCGGAACCCTGGAAAAAATGGGCGGCGACAACCGCCGTTTCTTTTCCCGCATCACTTTCGCCCTGGCCCAGGCCTGGGCCAATGTCGAGTGCGACAAATGCGATAACGGAAAAAACTGCCCGTTGCGCACTTCCGTGGCCATCCAGCAAGCCAGGGAGCGCGGCGAGCTGGAGCCGGATCAACCCAAGCCGGTGGATATCACCTGATTGCCGGGCCGGCAAATTCGCTCTTTCAGGCGGGCAACCTGATCTCCTGCGCTTCTTTCATCAACTGTATGGCCTGTTCGAGATTCACCTGGTCAGGATTGTCCAGCGGCTGACTCTTGATGCGTTCATGCAGTTCCTGCTGCTCCCAGGTCTCATGGCCGCCATCCTCGTGGAGATGGCATGCGGCCCAGGGGATGAACTTGGTCAGGGGAAAAAGCTGTCCGGACCGGGGTGAAATATCCACATGCAGGCCGGAGATGAACAGCAGCTTCTTTCCCTCATATTCGGGTTCACGGAGAATGCTGCGAAAGGCGCGGTCGAACTCCACCTGGGTATTTACCTGGGCAGCGGTGAGCGCCGGCCATTTCGAGGTCACGATCAGGGGCATGGCGTCGATGAGGTTCTTGTCCATGCGGTCGCTGCTGTCCTTGCGGAAGAAAAACAGATCCGGGGTGAGGCGCTCGCCCATGGCTTGCGGTTCCGCCGTGGCAGGCAACGCCAGCCCCGGTTTTTCGCACAAGGATGGAGCAACCCGGAAGACTTTGGAGGTGGAAAGACTGCGCAGGGGCTGAAGCTCGCCCCCCGGCCCGGATTCGATCAACTTGTCCAGCTTCAATATCAGGCCCTCGGGCCGTTCCCGGTGCAGCAACTGGTTGTCGATGACGATGCGCAGACCATCTTTTTCCTTCAGCAAAAAAATGTTCTCCCTGGCGAAACGGTATTCCTGGGAATACCAGGCCAGGGTGCCGCAAATCTTGCCGCAACTGAGACTGAATTCCTGCTCGGTGGTCTGCACCCGGCGGTAGATGCCATAATTTCCGGATTCCGGGTCATAACCCACATGACTGGCGTGAATGATCACCAGATCCTGCCCATGGTGCGCATGGGGGGCGTGCCGTTCGTTGGAGACGATGCCCCCCACCTGGCCGTGATTGAAGGGAAAGGCGCCAAAATGCTTGGCGATGAGAATGATGGGATAGCCCTGGCTTTCGTCCGAGCAGAACGCCCGGGAGGGCATGATCTTTCCTGCCTCGAATCCCAGGGATTTCGCCAGATTGTAAAACCTGGGCACAAACTCGCTGTAGCGCATGGCGACTTCCGCCACGCGAAAGGAACCCAGCAATCCGGATATGGAACCCGTTACTCCGTACAAAATCCGCCTCCTGATCGTTTCGCATACCTACCGGGCAAAGAGCATAAAGCCCTTTTTTAGCAAAAGGAACTGATATTCCCGAAAACCTCTCTTTTTTGCCGGCAAAAAGCCGCTACTTGACTTGCTGAACAAAACCCTGCTGATGTACAATAATTAGCTTTCCATAATCTTCTTATATTCTACCCAGTAAGGCCGTTATGCCAGAAAAGCACTTGCCCCTGCGACAAATCGTCACCGCCGCCGTTTTTGCGCTCGTCGCCCTGGGGCTGAGCATGGTAAGCCCGACCACGGAAATTGCCTGGGTAAGCGCCATACTGGTTTTGACCATCTATCTGTTCGCCTTCGAGATCGTGGATGTGGATGTAGCCGCAATCTCCATCATGGTGCTGCTGGGACTGACCTCCCTTTTCGCCCCCCTCATGGGGCTGGAACAAGGGCTGGTAGACAACCAGAAGCTGTTCAACGGTTTTTCCAGCAACGCGGTGATGTCCATCATTGCGGTGATGATCATTGGCGCGGGCCTGGACAAGACCGGGCTGATGACCAAGGTTGCGGCTTTTATCCTGCGCGTGGGCGGCACCACGGAAAAGCGTATCATCCCCATCATTTCCGGCACCGTGGCCTTCATTTCCTCCTTCATGCAGAACGTGGGCGCTGCTGCGCTGTTCGTTCCCGTGGTTTCCCGGATTTCCGCCCGCTCCGGCATTCCCATGTCACGCCTGCTCATGCCTATGGGCTTTTGCGCAATTCTCGGCGGCACGGTGACCATGGTGGGTTCCTCCCCCCTGATTCTGCTCAATGATCTTATTTTGACCTCCAACCACACCCTGCCTCCGGATCAGCAAATGGAAACCTGGGGACTGTTTTCCGTAACCCCCATTGGCGTGGTTCTGGTGGCCACCGGCATTTTGTATTTTGTCATTGCCGGACGCTGGGTGCTGCCCGCCAGCAAGAAGGAGGTGAAAGGCAGCTCCAGCACCGCCTCCAGCACCATGGATTATCTGCACGATACCTACGGCATCGATTACGCCCTGTACGAGGTCGTGGTGCCGGAAGGCAGCGAACTGGTGGGGAAAAAACTGGATGACGTGGAAACCAGCTACCGCGTGCGCATCATCGCCAGCAAGCGCAGCGGGCAGGAAACCCGCATCGGGCCAAACACCCTGGCCCGTGACACCGAATTCGAACCCGGCATGGTGCTGGGCATTGTCGCCGCTCCGGAACACCTGAATCATTTCGTGGAAAAATACGGGCTCAAAAAAAGGGACGCCCTGCGCACTTTTGCCGAATCCCTGGCGGCCACCAAGGCCGGTATCGCCGAGATCGTTATCCCCCCCGGCTCGAACCTGGTGGGCAAGAGCGCCCGGGACGTATGGATGCGCAAGGTATACGGCATCGCCATGGTGGCTCTGCACCGCAATGGAAAAACCCTGGGCGAAGGCGACAACATCCGCGACCTGCCCTTGCAGGCCGGCGATACCCTGGTGGTGCATACGGCCTGGGACAACCTCACCCGCCTGAAGAAAGACCGCAATTTCGTGGTGGTCACCACCGAGTTCCCCCAGGAAGAGGAGCGTCCCCACAAGCTGGGCTGGGCGGCCCTGTTTTTCGGCATTGCCCTGTCCATGGTGCTGTTCACGGACCTGCGTCTGTCCGTGGCCCTGTTGACCGGCGCCGTGGGCATGGTGCTGTCCGGCGTACTCAAGATCGAGGAGGCCTATGATGCGGTTTCCTGGAAAACCGTATTCCTGCTGGCCAGCCTCATTCCTCTGGGTCTGGCGGTGGAAACCTCCGGCACGGCGAAATGGATCGCCGAGCAGACCCTGTCAGTGGTAGGCGACATGCCGGTATGGGTGATACAGGCGGCCGTGGCGGTGCTGGCGACCTTCTTTACCCTGGTCATGTCCAATGTCGGCGCAACGGTATTGCTGGTGCCCCTGGCGGTGAATATCGCCCTTGGCGTCGGCGCCAGCCCGGCGCTGTTCGCCCTCACCGTCGCCATCGCCACCTCCAACTCCTTCCTCATACCCACACATCAGGTGAATGCCCTGATCATGGGGCCGGGCGGCTATAAAGTCACGGACTTCATGCGCGCCGGCGGCATCATGACGGTGCTGTTTCTCATCGTATCCCTGACAGTGATGAACCTGATTTTCTGATGCAGAGGAACTGGATCAACAGCCTGCGTTTCCTGTTTCCCTTTCTGCACTGGTGGCCATTGGTCACCAGGGACACCGTAAAAAAAGATTTTCTCGCCGGTCTGACCGGCGCCATCATCGTCCTGCCCCAGGGCATCGCTTTTGCCACCATCGCCGGTCTACCGCCGGAATATGGTCTTTACACCGCCATGGTCACGCCCATTATCGCGGCATTGTTTGGCTCATCCCGGCATCTGATATCCGGCCCCACCACGGCGATTTCCATTGTGGTGTTCTCCTCCATCAGCCGTTACGCGGAGCCCGGATCGCCGGAGTTCATCCAGATGGCCCTGACCCTGACCTTTCTCGCCGGCGCTTACCAGCTCGGCTTCGGCCTGGCGCGTCTCGGCACCCTGGTGAATTTCGTCTCCCATACCGTGGTCGTGGGTTTTACCGCCGGGGCGGCGATCCTCATCGCCACCAGCCAGGTGAAGCATGTGCTGGGCGTGGAGATCCCCCGGGGGGAATCCTTCGCCCATACCTGGCTGGATATCTTTCATCAGCTGGGTGATATCAACTGGTATGTCCTGGCCATTGCAGGAGGAACCCTGGCGACGGCCATTGTGCTGAAAAAGATTTCACCACGCTTGCCCCATCTGCTGCTGGCCTTGATCGCCGGCAGCCTCATCGCTCTTGTGCTTGGCGCGCAGCAGCATGGCGTGGCGCTGGTGCCCGCCATCCCCGCGCAACTTCCGCCCCTGTCTTCCCCCGATTTTTCCCTTGCCGCCATCCAGCAGCTTGCGCCGGAGGCTTTCGCCATCGCCTTGTTGGGGTTGATCGAGGCGGTTTCCATTTCCCGAGCCATCGCCACCAAATCCCACCAGCGCATCGACAGCAATCAGGAGTTCATCGGCCAGGGACTATCCAATATGGTAGGCAGCTTCTTTTCCAGTTATGCCGGATCCGGCTCTTTCACCCGCTCCGGGGTGAACTATGCTTCCGGCGCCGTCACGCCCCTGTCGGCGATTTTTTCCGCCGTGTTCCTGATGCTCATCGTACTGCTGGTGGCGCCGCTTACGGCCTATATCCCGGTAGCGGCCATGGGAGGCGTGATTCTGCTGGTTGCCTGGAACCTCATCGAATTCAAGCAAATGAAGGTGCTGGTGCGAGCCAGCCGCGCGGAAACCGGCATTCTTGTGGTGACCTTTCTCGCCACCCTGTTCCTGGAGCTGGAATTCGCCATCTATATCGGCGTCCTGCTGTCTCTGGTGATTTTTCTCAACCGCACCTCGCATCCGGACATCGTCACCCTGGCTCCCGACCGGGACGATCCCAAGGGCAAGTTCATCGACATCGAAACCAAGCCGCTTCCCCAGTGTCCCCAGCTACGCATCATCCGCATCGACATGTCCATCTATTTTGGCTCTGTCAATCATATTGAAAACAAACTGGCGAAGATCTCCGAGGAACAAGGCATTCATCACATTCTGCTGGTGCTGTCCGGCGCCAACTTTATCGATGTGGCTGGCGCGGAAATGCTGGTCAACGAAGCCAGGGCGCTGCGGAAAAAAGGCGGCAACCTGTACTTTTGCGGCATGAAGGGCAAGGTCTGGCAATTCATGGCCCAGGGTGGATTCATCCGCGAAATCGGCGCTGCGCAATTTTTCGAGACCAAGCCGGAGGCGGTTGCCGGCATATACAAGCGCCTGGACAAGAACCGCTGCGAAACCTGCATGACGCGTATTTTTCGGGAATGCCTGGAACCGGAAGAAAAGCCGGAAAAGAAAGGCGCAAAAAAGAAACCCTGAACAGGCATGGCGGCCAAGCAGCCGGCCCCAGTTTGGTGCATGCACTTTTTAGGTGCACCGATTTGAATCATGTCGCTTTCCGCAAGCATATCCAGTGACGGCCGGCGCCGGCTTCAGCGCCCTGGCATGCCAACCGATTACAGCATCAAAACCGCCCTGCTTGCCAGGGCGGATATTTCAACAGGCCGCGGCAAACTTCCATCTTTTTTATTTTATATCAACAAATTGGGCAGATTCTGCTTCGGCTGCATTTTGCCTCCCGGCATACTTTTCGGGAAAATCCCGCTTTCCGGCGAAACAGACAAACCAGCAAAAAACCTCTTTGGCGCCGGCGCTTAACAAAGAAGAACGGGCTGCAAAATACAAACCCCATTTGGCATGAGGTTTGCTTTGCTTCTGGCGAGATCCGAACCGCGTTCCTGCCTGGATCACACGGGATTCCGGCATATGGAATTGAGAGGAGGGAACGGGTTCGGCGTTTCACTCACATGAATCATATTTGGAGAGTCTGATGAAGAGGTCGGTTTCAATTCTGGGCGTTCTGTCCCTGCTTTTCCTGTCCACTGCCCTGGCGGAGCCCAGCGGCTGGTGGAAAGACAAACAATTGCCATCCGCCGCGCCACAGGCGCAGGTGACGGCAGAGGCAGCAGCAGAGGCGCCCGCGCCAGCCGCCCAGCCAGCGCAGGCGCAGGCGCAGGCGAAACCAGTAGAGACGACGGTCGCCATGAACAACAACGAACCGGTGAAAATTCTCTCTGGCTTCAACCAGCTGAGCCGGGAGAGCGCCACCTGCATGTCCTGTCACCGGGAGAAGACCCCGGGCATCTACGAGCAATGGGGCAGCTCCAAGCACTTTGGCGCCAACGTAGGCTGCTACGAGTGCCACAAGGCGGATCGCAGCGACAAGGACGCCATCATGCACAAGGATTTCGTCATCTCCGTCATCGTCTCCCCCAAGGATTGCGGCCAGTGCCATGAATACGAGGTAGACGAATTCGACCGCAGCCATCACTCCACTGCAGGGGATATTCTCGGTTCCCTGGACAATGTGCTCGCCGAGGTCGTGGAAGGCGCTCCCACCCTGTCCGGCACTTCGCCGGTCACGGTCATGGGCTGCGCCGCCTGCCATGGTTCCATCGTTCGCGTGAACTCCGATGGCACCCTGGACAAGTCGAGCTGGCCGAACACCGGCATCGGCCGCATCAATCCGGATGGCTCCAAGGGCGCATGCACCGCCTGCCATTTCCGCCATGAGTTCTCCGCCGCCCAGGCGCGTGAGCCGGAAGCATGCAGCCGCTGCCATCTCGGCCCGGATCATCCGCAGAAAGAAGTCTATGAAGAGTCCGCCCACGGTATTGCCTACAAGGCTCACAAGGACAAGATGAACATGGATTCCAGCAAATGGATCGTGGGCGAGGACTATGACTCTGCACCCACCTGCGCCACCTGCCATATGTCACGCACCAAGGACCTGCCGGTGACCCACGACGTGGGCGACCGCATCTCCTGGAACCTGCGGGCGCCGGTGTCGGTGAAGATCGATGAAAAGGCGATCAAACAAGGCAAGAAGGTCAAGCCCTGGCTGGAGCGCCGTCAGGACATGAAGTCGGTCTGTCGTTCCTGCCACGGCAATAACATTGTCGATGCACATTTCGAGCAACTGGATGTCTTCGTCACCACCTTCAACGACAAGTTCCTGATCCCGGCCAAGAAGCTGTATGTGGCCATGCTGGAAAACGGTCTGCGCGACAAGACCAAGTTCAACGAGTCCATCGAGTGGAACTACTTCTATCTCTGGCATCATGAAGGCCGTCGCGCCCGTCACGGCGCTGCCATGTTCGCTCCTGACTATGTGCACTGGGAAGGCGTATTCGAAGTGGCGCACCGTTTCTATATCGAAATGGTGCCGGAAATCAAGGAAGCCATCGCGCATGCCCGTGACAATGGCAATGTACAAGGCGCGGACAAAATGGAAACGCTGCTAAACGAGGTTCTCGATTCACCCATGCACCGTTGGTTCAAGGGGGGCAAGCCACCCAAGGCATGGCGCCCCTCGGATGACAACAACCATGGCTTCAATATCATGAAAGACCGCATGAAGGCCGAAGCCGAAGCCGCCAAGGCAGAGAAGTAAGCAGTAAGCCATTGCGGGGCGTCACGCTGCTGGCTGGCGCCCCGCTTCTTTTGCATCCAGAAATACAACCCGAGTAGCACCATGGAAATCACCCTGATTGAACTGATCTATTCCCAGGACACCTTCTTCCTGCTCATGTCCGGCGCCCTGGTCATGTGGATGGCCACCGGCTTCGCCATGCTTGAATCCGGCATGGTGCGCACCAAGAGCGTGGCCGAGATTCTTACCAAGAACATCGCCCTGTATTCCATCGCCTGCATCATGTACATGTTCATGGGATACAACATCATGTACGGCGCAAGCGACAGCGCCTGGTTTCCCTCCCTGAGCTTCTTCCTCGGGCTGGATCACAGCCTGCGCGAGGTCGTGGATTCCGGCGGCGACACCCGCCATTCCTACTTTGCCGATTTCTTCTTTCAGGTTGTTTTCGTCGCCACCGCCATGTCCATTATCTCCGGCACTGTGGCCGAACGCATGAAACTGTGGGCCTTCCTGGCCTTCGCGGTGGTCATGACCGGCGTCATCTATCCCATACAGGGCTACTGGAAATGGGGCGGCGGCGTACTGGACCAGGCCGGTTTTCTCGATTTCGCCGGCAGCGGCGTGGTGCATCTGGCGGGGGCTTCCGCGGCCCTGGCCGGGGTGCTGCTCCTTGGCCCCCGCAAGGGAAAGTATGTGAAAAAACCCGGCGGCGGCCTGCAACCCATGGCCATTCCCGGCTCCAATATGACTTTCGCCACCCTGGGCACCATGATCCTCTGGCTGGGCTGGTTTGGCTTCAATGGCGGCTCCCAGCTTTCCATCACCTCGGTAGCGGACGCCAATGCCGTGTCCCTGATCTTCGTCAACACCAACATCTCCGCCGCCGCAGGCTGCATGGCGGCGCTGATCCTGTCGCGTTTCTGGTTCGGAAAAACCGATCTGACCATGGGACTCAACGGGATTCTCGCCGGACTGGTGGCCATTACCGCCGAGCCGTATACCCCCACGCCCGGACTGGCCACTTTCATCGGTGCGGTCGCCGGCCTGCTGGTGGTGGTCTCCATTATTCTCATGGACCGCTGGGCGCATATCGATGATCCGGTAGGCGCCATTTCGGTGCATGGCATCGCCGCCATCTGGGGTTTGGTCGCCGTGGTGTTCTCCAATCCCGAAGCCAGCTTCTTCGCCCAGATCGGTGGTATTTTGCTGATCTTCGCCTGGACCTTCGGCGCCAGCTATATGGCCTGGCTGGCGCTAAAGAAAACCATGGGCATCCGGCTTTCCGAGCTGGATGAATATGAAGGGGCGGATATCGCCGAAATCGGCCTGGAAGCCTATCCGGAATTTACCCAGAAGCTATGAAGATGTTGTACCTGCGTCTTGCCGCCAGCCTGCTGCTGGCGGTCTATTCCGTTGCCGTGGCGGCGGCGCCCGCCGCCCCCGCAGCTTCTCCTGGGACAGAAAGAATGCTGCCGGGAGAAATACGGCTTGCCCGGGAGGAGATCACCGAGACCGATTGTCTTTCCTGCCATGGTCAGAAAGGTTTTTCCGTTCCCCTGGGAAAGAACGGCGCTCCGCCCTATCGCCGCCTGGACATAGACGGCGACACCCTGCATGCCAGCGTTCACGGCAACTATACCTGCCTCGACTGCCATTCCGATATCGAGCAGCTTCCGCACAAGGTGGATCTGCAAACCGTGGATTGCATCAGCTGCCACATCCAGCAGGGGGAAGGGGCGGCGCCGGAACGCACTCCCTGGCTGCACAGCGACAGCCTGGATCTCGTCATCCAGACCAAGCAATACACCCGTTCCGTGCATGCTGAACAACAGGATGCGAAAAACAACGCCAGTTGCGCCGACTGCCATACGGCGCACTACGTCTTTCCCTCATCGGATCCCCGCTCTACGGTCTACAAGCTCAATTCACCGCAAACCTGCGGCGCCTGCCACGAAAAAGAGCTGGAGGAATACCGGCAATCCATTCATGGCGCAAG
>JAMOMB010000089.1 GCA_027068795.1 Sedimenticola sp.
CCGCTGGCACAGTTGTTCCATATCGGCCAGGATATGGCTGGCGAGGAGAATGCCGCATTCGCCGCTCAGTCCCCGGATCAGTTCCCGCAGCTCCTGGGCCTGGGCGGGATCCAGCCCGGCAGTGGGTTCATCGAGAATCAGCACCTTTGGGGAGTGGATCAGCGCCTGGGCGATAGCCGCCCGTTGCGCCATGCCTTTCGACAGTTGGCCGCAAAGCCGTTTTCCCAGGGTATCCAGACCGAGGCGTTTCTTCACTGCTGCTCTGGCCCTGCTTGCCTGCGAAGCAGACATGCCCCGCAGCCGGGCGGCAAAGTCCAGGTTTTCATCAATGCTGAGATTGGCGTACAGGGGTGGCGTTTCGGGCAGCAGCCCGATGTGTTTCTTCGCCTGGGGATGATGGTGCAGATCCACCCCCAGCACTGTTACGCCGCCCTCGCTGGGGGCCAGTGCGCCACTGAGCAGCGCCAGCGTGGTGGATTTCCCCGCGCCGTTGACGCCCAGCAGGCCCACGGTTTCGCCCTGGTGCAGATCCAGGTTGAAGCCGGAGAGGCGGGCTTTTCCCTGGTCCTTTCTGCCCAGGTCTTTGGCGCTGAGTAACAGTTTTTCCATCGGGCAGATAATAGTCGCTCTGGCTTTGCTGCGCACATCTTATACTAATCCGGCGACTCATGATGAAGATGACATTGTCGGTTGCCGGGTTATTAACCTGGCATCAATAGATATCATGTTCAGTCGTCGCCTGCTGGTTCGCGGCAAGGCGGAGCCACGCCGCTTTAGTCATTCTAAAGCCAGTGGATCGAACGCAGTCCGCGGGCCAGCAGGCGACGACCTTTCAATATATAACAATAAGTTAGGGACGTCAGGCAGGCGCCAGTACGGCGTTGCAACGCTTGACAAGGGAATAACCCTTGCCTGCGCGCTGCGCCTTGTTCTGACACCTGCCTGACGATGCCCTGAACATGGTATATATTGGTGCCAGGTTAATAATAATGTAGCGATTCTCAGCAATTTGGGCGGGCAAGCATGATTTTTCTAGGGGTCGATACCGGCGGCACGTTCACGGATTTCGTGTTGTGGCGGAATGGCAGGCTCCGGGTGCACAAGTTGCTGTCCACACCCCATGCCCCCGAGCAGGCGATCCTCCAGGGCATTGCCGATCTTGGTTTGCAGGGTGAGTGCTTGCGCCTGGTGCATGGCTCCACCGTGGCCACCAATGCGGTGCTGGAAGGCAAGGGAGTGAAAACCCTGTTTGTCACCAACCGGGGGTTTGCGGACATGCTCGGTATTGGCCGCCAGTACCGGGCCGGGCTGTATGAGCTGCAGCCCCGGCGGTCCCCGCCTCCGGTGCCCCGGGAACTGTGCGTGGAAGTGGGGGCGCGCTTGTCTGCGGATGGGGAAATACTGGAGGCGCTGCATGGAGAAGACCTGGAAACACTGCTCCTTGCAATCACTGAGCACCGGCCTCGTTCCGTAGCGGTGAATCTGCTGTTTTCCTGGCTTGATGCAGATGCCGAGAAGGAAATCGCGGCGGCGCTTCCCGAGAACCTGTTCGTGTCCCTGTCCTCCCGGGTGCTGCCGGAGGTCCGGGAGTATGAACGGGGTATGGCGACCTGGCTGAACGCCTGGGTGGGGCCGTTGGTGCAGGGATATTTGCAGCGCTTGCAGTCCAGCCTGGGGGATAGCCGGATATCCGTGATGCAAAGCTCCGGAGATACGGCGGCGGCAGCCCAGGCGGGTGAACAGGCGGTGCGCATGCTGCTTTCCGGCCCTGCCGGGGGGTTGGTGGCTGCCGGTTTTTTGGGGGAAAAAGCAGGCTTCCAGCGCATGCTCAGTTTTGACATGGGGGGCACATCCACCGATGTGGCGTTGCTGGATGGAGAGCCAAACCTGACCACCGAGGGGCGTATCGGCCCCTACCCCGTGGCGGTTCCCATGGTGGATATGCATACCATAGGCGCGGGAGGCGGCTCCATCGCCTGGCTGGATGAGGGGGGCATGTTGCAGGTTGGCCCGGAGTCCGCAGGTGCGGATCCCGGGCCGGTTTGTTATGGCCGGGGCGGTGTCAGGGTCACGGTTACGGATGCGAATCTGGTGCTCGGACGCTTGTTGCCGGACAGGTTTCTGGGTGGGGAGATGCAACTGGATCCGGCGGCGGCGGAAACAGCGATGTTGCGCCTGGCCCGGGCCATGCGCTGCAGCGTGCAGACGGCGGCGGCAGGAGTGATCCGTATTGCCAATGAGCACATGGCGAGGGCGTTGCGCACCATATCCGTGCAGCGGGGCATCGATCCCGCGGGTTTCGTGCTGGCCTCCTTCGGTGGCGCGGGAGGGATGCATGTATGTGCGCTGGCGGATGCCCTGGGGATGCGAAAGGCGTTGGTTCCCGCGCACGGCGGCGTACTGTCCGCCCTGGGCATGCTGGTGGCGCGCCCGGGGCGGCAGTTGTCACGCAGCTGGGTGGTGAAGCTGGATGAGCTCTTGGATGAACAGCTCCATGGGGTGCTGGAAGACCTGGCGGAAGAGGCCTATGCCGCCTTGCAGGAGGAAGGGGTTTCACGGGCAAGCTGTGATCTTTCCTGCTCCCTCGATCTGCGCTATGCGGGGCAATCCTATACCCTGAACATCCCCTGGAAGAACAAGGCGCAAGCCGTCAGGGATTTCCACCGAAACCATGCCCGGCGCTACGGGCATGAGCTGGATCTGCCCCTGGAGCTGGTCAATTTGCGGGTCTCCGTGCGTGGCCCGGCGACCCCTGTCCGGTTGTCGGCGCCCGCAGCGGAACGGCCTGCCGGGCCTGTCCGGTATTGCCGGGCCGCGGGCGAGGATCTGCCGGTGCCCTGCTTTGATCGCAGCGCCCTGGCTTTGGGGCAGAAGATCGACGGTCCGGCGATTATTACCGAGCAGGTGGCGACCACCTGGCTGGCGCCGGGATGGCGATGCACAGTGGATGGAACCGGCAATCTGTTGTTGCACAAGACTGGGGAATGATCGATTGTCTCAGGACTTCCTGAACATGCGTTTGAGCAGCCTGGGCAGGCGTTTGTCGGATTGATGCCGGGCGATGAGCAGGCTGATGTTGTCAGCGTTTTTTCCGCCGCGTTCGCTGGCGGTGCGTATCAGCATGTCGGTGTGATATTGCAAGGTTCCCGGCAGCGCCAGTTGTTGCAGGATTTCATCTGGTGAGATTTCGTTCCAGAAGCCGTCGCTGCAAAGTAGAAACAGATCATTGCCATTCAGTCCGGAGGCATTGATTTCCGGAACCACGTCGTTACTGCCGCCCAGGCACATATACAGCTGGTTGGTTTCTGCAGATTCACCAAATTCCCCGCTGTCCTGTTGCAGGGCGACCAGGGAATGGTCTTTGGTATGAAACAACAGACGGTTGTTATGGAAATGGTAGAGACGGGAGTCCCCGACGTGGGCCCAGTAAGCCTCTTCCCCCTGCAGGTACAGGAAGATGGCGGTGCTCCCTGATGATGTCTTGTGGTTGTGGCCCAGTTTGACGATTTTGCGGTGTGCTTCCATGCACAACCGTTTCAGAAACTGCTCGGGGTGGGCGCGGTGGGGGGAATAGAAACGGGTATGGGCGGTTTCTATCACTGTATCGGAAGCCATGGCGCCATGCTCCCGGCCTCCCATGCCATCGGCCAGCACCAGCAGGTAGTTCCCCATATGATCCAGTATGGAGTAACTGTCCTGTTGCTCGGGACGGCCGCCAATGTCCGAGCCGTGCGCAAACTCCCAGGCCATGTCTTTATTTGTTCCCGGCTTGCATGGCGCTGCTTACTCCAGCGACTCCAGCAGCTGCAGACTGGTATTTACGGGGGGCTCGGGTTTTGGTTCGGGT
This sequence comes from Sedimenticola sp., assembly GCA_027068795.1. GTDB lineage: Bacteria > Pseudomonadota > Gammaproteobacteria > Chromatiales > Chromatiaceae > Thiolapillus. The sequence goes on from JAMOMB010000089.1 coordinate 3,848, forward strand.
TCTGGCTGTGCTACAGGCTCCGGGGCGGGCGGGGGCGCCAGCCTTGCCGCTTCCAGTGCATCCAGGTGCGCCAGTTTCGCCAGCAGTGATGTATCCTTTGGGCGTATGCGCAAACCGCGCTCGATATAGCTGCGGGCTTTCTTTTCATCTTCTTTTTTCAATGCCTTGTCCGCCAGGAGCGCATATTTTCCGGCCAGCTTGCTGATGCCTGTGTAGGCCTGCTTGTTGCCGGGATCGAGCTTCAGGATTTCACTGTAATAATAGTAGGCGCTGTCGGTTCTGGGGCTGGTAAGGCGGTATTTCTGTAGCGCCACTTCCGCTTTTTGCAGCAGCGACTCGATGCGCTCTTCTTTGCTTGGCGCAGGCTCGCCAAGGGCGGCGATGGCGCTTTCGATATCGGTTTCTCCGTCTTGCGCTATATCCCCTGTTGTGTCGTTGTCCACTGGATCAATAGTGGAAGGGGGGGCGTCTTCGGCAGTGACAGGAGTTGTAGCGCCCGGATCCTTGACCGGAGAGAATGCTTCTTCAGGAAAAGTGGAGCCAGCGGGTTCTGCAGCACTTTCAGCAATATCTGCCTGGGGGGGCGTGGCGGCAGCGCTGATTGTTGCGCTTCGTGTTGCTGCAGCTTCCGGGGGGGGGCTTTTGGCCGCCTCAGCAGTGATTGGCTGTGAGGAAGGCCCTGTTATCATCAGGGCGGCTGCAGCCCCCAGAAACAGAGTGATGCCTATGCTTGCAGCAAGCAGCGGACGGCTGCGCAAGGAAGGGAGTAGTCCCTTGGTTTTTTCTCCTCCTGCGGGTTTGCCGCCCGGATTCAGGTCAGCTGATCTTCCGCCGGATCCGTGTTCTCCAAGATTGCGCAGCATGCTCAGGTGATCCAGCATTTCCCGCGCGGAAGAAAATCGTTCATCGGCATCCTTGGCCATCATTTTTTCCACTAGCGCCTGATAGTGGTGGTGTCGTTCTGGAAGAGCGGGAACAGGCTTGTTCAGGTGGCCGAAAATAACCTCGATCTGGGATTCGCCAAGATAGGGTTTGCGCTGTGCCAGCAGTTCAAACAAGATGACGCCAAGGGAATAGATGTCGGAACGGCCGTCGAGATCTTTTCCCTCTGCCTGTTCGGGACTTAGATAGTACGGGCTGCCCAGGGCGGTGCCGTCCATGGTGAGGTTCATGTCCCGGTCCAGTGCTTTTGCCACGCCAAAGTCGGTAATCTTTGGAATGCCGCTCTTGTGAAAGAGGATGTTCTCCGGCTTGATGTCGCGGTGCACAATGCCCATCTGGTGTACGAACTCAAGGGCGCTGCCAATGGATTGAATGATCTCCAGGGCGGCTGCAGGCGGAATTTTGTCTTTGGCCCGATCTCGCAGGGAACCGCCTTCCAGGTACTCCATGGCGATATATTGCTGGCTGCCCACAGAGCCGATATCGTAGATGGTGATGATATTGGGGTGGTTCATGGAGGCGACGATCTGTCCCTCGTTGAAGAAACGCACGGCCTGGGCAGGGCGGTCGAAACGCTGCAGAATTTTAAGCGCAACATGGCGGTTGAGAGATTCCTGTAACGCCAGATACACGGTGGCGTTGGCTCCCTCGCCAATCAGACTGAGTATTTTGTACCCGGGGATATGGATATCGGCTGAGTCAGCGTCCATTGCCGGTTTTGTACTGGAAGACGTACTCCGTTCCACGAATGGATATATGATCCCCTGGTTTGAGCGCGCTTTCTCCCTTGGCTGGCTTGCCATTGATTTTTACCTTTCCCCTCTTGTGGGGTAATAGATGGAAAACATTGTGTTGACGGATCAGGGTGGCGGCGGTTTTTGGTGCAAACCACCCTCCGGTGCGTATGTTGGAGCTGGGAGAACGGCCGATGGTGAAGCGTATGTCGGACAGCCGGTAGCTGTCGCCCTGCCGGCCGTTCCTGATCTGCACCAGGTAGGCGGTCTTGTTGCGTTTACGCAATTTCTTCAGTGCATTGATGTCTGAAATGGCGATTTCTACGGTAGCCGCATGCTCTGATGCACCGCTCTGGTCGCCAGAATGTTCGTCAATTGCGGCCAACCGCGCCCTGGGCATGTATTTCAGTACGAAGTTGTATATCTGTATTTCGTCGCGAAAGGCCAGTTCCTGTTCGTCAATACGGTTGTTGTTGATAAAGGTTCCATTGGTGCTTTTCTTGTCCAGGAGCACATAGGCGCCTCTTCTCGGTTCGACGACGGCATGATGGGAAGACACGCCGGGGTTGTCGAGGACGATATCATTGTCCGGCGCACGACCGATGGTAATCGGAGCATCAGTCAGTTCGAACTGGTCCAGCAGTGTGTTGTTCAGATATACGCGTAAATAAGGCATGGATACTTTCTCGTGATTCTCCCGGTATCTGGTAATTGCGGGAATAGCCGCATCCCTGGGTCTTTGTCTTTTCCGCCCAACCCTGAAGTGTAACCATGTTGTTCGGGTTTGGCCATTTCAAAAAAACCAAAATTAATGGGTTGGAGAGATGCGCTGCCAACGCTTTTCCGGTGCCCATTCTGAGCAGTAAATCCTAACGTGAAACCTGTCCACAGACAGTGAACGTATTCAACTTACCGTACGGAAGTGGTGGAAGGCGAGATTCTCGAGGGGAATTTCGGGATCATGCAAAAAATGCATAACAGACCCTGGTAAAGCACTGGTCTTGCCGGGCAGAGTCGGGATTTCCCCAATCATCAATAGCTTGGGCTATTGATTCAAGCGAAAATCCGCCTCTGAATGATAATCCCGGCCTGATTATCGGACGCCGGAGTGAAGCATCCGGCTAGACATTCATAAACCCGATATTCCGGGAGCTGAAGTTGCCCAGATTGGGAAAGATCAGATCCAGATCGGCGTCGGTTACGCCGAACCAGCGCGCAAGGGTGGCGCCGTACTGATCCGTGGACAGCTTCGGCAATAACGCGTTTCCAATATCGTCCGGGCCATCCAGCTCGATCCGCGGCAGATCACCATAGACCTGTTGGCCGACAACCGCGTCTCCCATGGCCATGAGGTAAGTGCCCCAACCGTGATCCGTGCCGTCCCCGTTGGAGCCCAGGGTGCGGCCGAATTCGGAAGAAGTGAAGGTGGTGACCTGCTGTTGCATGCCCATCTCCACGAGAACCTGGTAAAAGCTGTCCAGGGCTTCATCCAAGGTGGCCAATAGTTCCGGGTGCTGGCTGGCCTGTGAGCCATGGGTATCCCACCCCCCCAGGGAAACAGCAAAAATCTGGCGCTTGTGCCCGAAGTAGCCTTGGCTGTAGATCATGCGCGCCACCATGCGCAGTTGTTCGGCCAGATTGTTGGATTCGTTATAGCTGGTTTGGAAAATATCCTTGCTATTGGTGGCATCCCAGGTGAGATCCAGGGCTGCTTTCACCTCACTGACACGGTTCCGTGTGCGCTCTATGGCTTCCACTGTCTGCCGTTCCAGGGCATGCTTGCTGGCGCCGGAAAGCCCCAGCAATTGTTCCCAGGCCTGATTGCGGCTGTTGGCCCAGGTTGGCCAGCTTGCTTTTTCCAGAAACTCGAATTCCTCCACGCCATTCCAATAGTTCAGCCCCAGCTGCGAGGTGGCGACAGCCTCTTCCCAGGGGCTGTGTCCATCCAGCGTGATGGTGATGGGCACATAGGGATTGCCGTTACTGGCTGCCAGAAGATCCGCCATGCGGCCGCCCCAGCCGCTGTTCACTCCGGTGCCGGCGGTATTGGGGCCATAACCGGTCTGCCAGAAGTGGCTCTGGTCGCTGTGGGAAAACAACCCCGGCGGAGTCTCGATACTGTTGCTGCCGCTTTGCTCCCAGTCGAGATATTGCTGCTTGGTCAGTGGCTCAACCAGATTGCCCACGTTGCTGATCAGCGCCAGTTTTCCCTGATTGTAGTAGTCCTGCAACCTGGGCATGTTCGGGTGGAATCCATGGTTGATGCCATTCAGGGGCAACAAGCTGTTTCTCGGAATAGTAAGACTGCCTCGCAGGCTTGCATAGGCGGCATGGGCGGAAGCATCCCTGGGCACCAGCATGTTGAAGGCGTCATTTCCGCCATGAAGGAAAACACAGACCAGGGCCTTGTAGTCGTTCAGGTTGTCGTAATTCCCCGCCGCCATCGCTCCGCGCATGGACAACAACATACCGAGAGGGGATGCGGCAAGAGAGACTCCGGCCATGCCGCCGAGAAAACGCCGTCTTCCTGTATCGATTTTTTTCATCTGTCCGTCCGCCTTATTTCTGAATCAGGTAATTGGGTGAATTGACGATGAGGGTAATGACATCCCGCACCACATCTGCCGGCCCGCCGTTGTTGCTGTTCAGTACAGTACTGGAATGCGCTGCCAAGGCGGCATACTCCGCCTGTGTCATTTGGCCGTTGAGCATCAGCAGGTTCAAACGCTTGAGAAGGAATTCGGGAGATGCGCCCCACGGCGTTTCATCCTGCAAGTCGATGGTGCTCCAGCGGGTTTCGTTCCAGCGGCTAGCCTGAATCTGCCAGTTCATCGAAGAGGCGGTGCTGGTCAGGCGGCTTTCCGAGGCGATCTGGAATTCCGGCGCCACCAGTCCCGCGTTTGCCGCCGGACCCGAGGGAGAAAAACCGGGCTGATAGAAATTGAATACAGAGGGTGCGCCCAGAATATCCTGTCCGGATTTCTGCAGAAGCGAGCTGAGCCACCACATCCAGTAAAGCGTATAGTCGCCCTGACCACAGCTTTCCTGGTCCCACAGGGTCCCGTTGCGGGTTATGGTGGTCAGGCCAAAGGCCCGCCACAAATGGCTGAAACGCAGCAGGGGTTCGCGCAGCTTGCCGAAATGCTCGGTGGCCGGGTGCATGCGGCGCGCCTCTGGATCGAGAAGAATGGCCTTGGCCACAGCTTTCAGGTCGCCCCGCTCGCCGCTGCCATTGTCGACAAACACCTGCGCCACCCGTTCCACATAGGCCGGGCTGGGATTGCTGGTGACCATGCGCTGAATCAGCTGCTTGGAGACAAAAGGCGGAACATTCGGATGGTTGAAGATGATATCGAGGGCTGCGCGAATATCAGTAAGGGTGTCGCCGCCTGCAGGCACCACCTGCCCGTTCAGCAGGGTCTTGGCCCCGGTGTCATGAAATTCCTCATAGGGCACCATGGGTTGTGTGGTGATTGCCCCGGACCAGGGTCCCTTCCACCAGCGGTCGACGCCATCATAGATCAGCCCGGTAAACACCCGGGCGAATTCCTTGATCTCGGCCTGTCCGTAGGTAGGGATAGGCAAGCCGTTGGCGTCTTTCTTGAGGGTGCCATCCAGGTTCAGCTGGTGCAGGCCGATGCTGAACAGTTGCAGTATCTCCCGCGCATAGTTTTCATCGGGGTGGATGTTTTCTGCCGGCACCGCCTTGCGGTTGCGGATGCTGCTCAGCCATTCGCCCATCATGGGGTGCAGGGTCACCGCTTCCAGAAGGTCACGGTAGTTGCCAAAGGAATGGGCGAGCAACGTATCCCAATAGTCCGTCATTCCAAACTGGAAATTACCCAGTTCGCCAACATCAGAGACAACCAGTATCTGACTCAGGGAAAAGGCCATTCTTTGCCGCAGCTGATCCTGCCCGTTGATCACCTGTTCCCACCAGATCTGGCGCCTGCCATAGCTATTGTTGGTTTCGGTGTAGTTGGGATTTGTACTGTCTTCACACATGAGGGTGTTCAATGTGCGCATGGCCGGCAGCTGGCGCTGCAACGGCAGGGAAAACTGTTCGTCCAGCCAGGCTTCATAGCTGCCCAGGCCAAGAAGATGGTCAATATCCTGCTGGGTGGGGCCGAACGTGGCCTGGGTGAGGAAACGGGCTGCATCCGCATAATTTGCCCCAATGCGCAACTGGCCACCTGTGGCGACGCGGAAGCCAGCCTGGATTGTTACATGGGGCGCCAGCAGGCGCATATTGCTTCCTGATGTCACTGCGGCATTCGCGGTCACGGTAATTTGAACAGGTGCCTGGCATTCTGCGCCGGGTGGCGGAGATGTCAGTTGCGCCACGCCATGTACATCAGGGGTGCATTGCGCCCAGCCGGTGCCTGGCAGGAACGTGGCGGGTAGTAGCAAAGAGAGCAAGATCCTATGTTTCATAAGCTGTTCCATGTTTTTCGGGAAGCGCGCTTCTTGATGCGGTTTCCATTGTGGTTCAAGCGCTTAACTTCCCACCCTAATTTAACTTAGGGTTTTTTTCTGGGGACCAGTTCACGTTTGCAGGTGGCATGGAAAATGGCTGCAAAAATGATCTTAGATGTGATTTTGTGCGGTATAGCCGCTTTTGCTCATGGTGAGGGATGCTATATTGAGACGGTTGTTCCTGTTATAAATCCGGCAATTCACGATGCCATTCTCAGCTGCCGGGTTGATATCAGGCGCTCTCTGGAAGGAAGTGCTAACAGTTTGGAAGAATCATGATTCGGCCTGTTTTTCTCTGGGTATTCTTGGGCGTCTCCGCCAATATTGCTATGCCGGCGTACAGTAGTGACAATGCCCTTAGCCATGCTTCCGCCTTTCTCGCCCGTGCGACGTTCGGCCCGTCCATGGAGGAAATTGAGACTCTGGCGGCGTCGGGCGATTATTCCCAATGGCTGGACAATCAGTTTTCCCTGCCGCAGTCTTCCCATTACCAATGGATCCGCGCCAATCTGCCCGGCATCGGCTGGACGACCGCCACGGATGTGGTGCAGACCGCCTGGCGGGACGCCTGGTGGGATATTGCGGTAAATGGCGATGATCAGCTGCGCCAACGAGTCGCCTTTGCGTTGAGCGAGATATTTGTCGTTTCCCTGTTTGGCCCGCTCATCAACAAGCCTGACGGTTTGACCGTTTATTACGATACCCTGGCCAGCAATGCATTCGGGAACTTCCGGGATCTTCTCGGGGCGGTCAGTCGCAGCCCCATGATGGGCGCATATCTCAGTTATCTGGGCAACGCCAAGGCGAATCCGGCTACGGGTAGCCGCCCGGATGAAAATTATGCACGGGAACTGATGCAGTTATTCAGCATTGGTCTGTACCAGCTCAATCCCGACGGCAGCCGCAAGACAGATGCTGATGGCAACCCCATTCCGACCTATACGCAGGCTGATATTCAGGAAATGGCCAGGGTCTTTACCGGCTGGACGGATGACGATGGAGGGTTTTTCCCGGATGAAGGCCATATTACCCACCATGCCAGAATCAGCCCCATGGTGCCCGTGGAAGACTATCATGATACAGGGGAAAAACAGCTCAGCCGCGTGCTGGGCGTGAATGTGCCCGCCGGATTGACCGCACAGCAGGAGCTGGATTTTGTTCTCGACCGGCTGTTCCAGCATCCCAATATTGGCCCTTTTATCGGTCGTCAACTGATCCAGCGGCTGGTCACCAGCAATCCGTCTCCGGCCTATATTTCCCGGGTGGCGGCGGCATTCGATGACAATGGCAGTGGCATACGCGGTGATATGAAAGCGGTGATCAGGGCCGTTCTGCTCGATCCCGAGGCGTTGTCGGGAAGGCAGGGCAATGCCATATCTTTTGGCAAGGTGCGCGAGCCTCTATTGTTTATCACTCATCTGTGGCGCGCCTTCCATGCCGCCAACGGCCTGCACAAGCGCGGTTGGAATGATGAGTACGAATACCGCAGTTTCAATTTCCAGTATGTCCGCAGCTTCCTGCAGCAGAATGCGCCTCTGGAAGCCCTTACCGTATTCAACTGGTTTACCCCGGACGACGGGCCGTCCGAACTCGTCAATGACGGGCTGGTGGCGCCGGAAATGACGATTCTTGGAATCGAGGGCCTGCATCATCTCATGATGTCCCTGGTGCACCAGACCTATACCTATGAAGTACACAATATGACCGCCAGCCTGGATGTGAGCCAGGAGCTGGCCCTGCTG
>JAMOMB010000090.1 GCA_027068795.1 Sedimenticola sp.
CACCATAATCCAGGTCTTCGAGAACAGAGCGGTTTTGCTCCATAACCAAACCAAAAGAGTCATTGATGCCGCGCTGGTTCTCAATAGCGTTCATGCGTCCGCCGATCTTGGTGCGTACCGTCTGGATCTGATCCATGGCGTTATCCAGTGCTGTAAGCGTTGCACCAGAAGGTGTATTGTTGTCCAGATCCGTGATGAAATCATGAATGATGCTGAAAGTATCAGTAGTCCCACCACTGCCGTCATCAATTCCCATGAAAACGCTGTCTCCAGGATCACCGGTAGTGACATGGCGTGTACTGCCAATTTGCAGCAATCTTTGCCCCTGGTCCCCCTGATAACTGAAGTTCCCCGCCCCGTCATCGGTAAAGGGAGGAACGCTGGTCTGATAGCCGCCAAAAATATATTCCCCATTGGTGTCTGTTGCATTGGCCAGCGCCATCAAGCCATCGAGATGTTCACGCACTTCTGTGGCAATCGCTTGTCTGTCACCAGCGCCAAGAGAGTCATTGTTTGCACGCACTGCAAGCTCCCGCACCCGCTGCAGGATGTCGCCCGCCCCTTCAAGAACGTTTTCTTCCCGGCGCAGCCGCGCTTCTGCGGCATCATTGTTACGCTGGTATTGACTGACGGAAGACAATAGTTGATCCAGCTCCAGCACTTTGGTGGCCGCGGCAGGATCATCGCTGGGCGCAAGCATGCGCTGACCTGTGGCAAGCTGCAGCTGCGTCTTTGACAATGCAGCCTGGCTGTTGAGCATGGCGTTCACACCCTGCCGATACCATTGGCCAGTTGAAATACGCATGGTTTATCTCCTCACTGCACCCAGCAGCGTGTCGAACAGTTCGTTTGCTGTTGCAATCACCTGGGCTGCTGCCTGATAGGATTGCTGGAATTTGACCAGGTTTGCCGCCTCCTCATCCAGATTGACGCCGGATATGGCATCCCTGGCGTTGAGCGAGCGCTCCAGAAGTTGTTGATGGGCACCAACAGTCATCTCGGCCTGACGGGTAGTGGTGCCCACTTCAGACACCATGCCACGATAGACATCCGACAGACTTTCCGTACCATTTCCCATCACGCTGCCAGTCAATACTTCACCCAATGCCAGGGCGTTGCGGTTGTCCCCATCACCGTTGCCGTTGTAGCCGATAGTGAACTCATCACCGGCATTTGGACTGCCGGTAAGACGTACCTGGTAGCCGTAGTCAAGGCCACCAGGCGTGGGAAATACATCATCACCGGTTGCAGGATCAAAGCCGCTAACAGATTCCAGCAAGGTCGGAGAAGCCGGGTTGCTGTTATCATAGAGCTCATAGGTAGTGGCGCTGGTAAAGCGAATCATTACTGGCGGCGAGAGGCTTCCCGGGGTGCTCTGGAAAGCAGCATTGTCGATATCTGTTACCTGACCGGCGCTGATGGCTCCCGATCCGGTATTGGTGGTCATTGCGCTGGTGAGAACCGGGGAAGCAGCAGCGATTTGGCTTGGGTCGTTCACCAACATTTGCAGCGATTGCGCTCCATTGCGCGTAGGCTGAATGAGAAAGGTATCACCGCTGACAGCAGCCGCATCCACGGTAATGCGCACCCCGTCGACAACAAAAGGATCCGCTGCAGACCCGCTACCCGTCATGGCAACTTGTTCACCCGTATCGGTGCGGCTGATGGACCATGTTGCACCATCATATTGTAATTTGTAATCGGCGCCAGTGGCCTGGCCAACATCATCCCAGGCGACAGATAAGCTGCTGCTGACGCCGGGATAGCTGTCCCACTGGGGATCGGGAAAGGAAAAAAACGCCTGGCCGAGCTGCCCGTTGAGATCCACGCCCCGCTGGTGCTGGGCATTGAAAAATTCACCCAAGCCAATGGCCGCCCGGCCCAGCTCATTGGCTGCCGGCTCCAGCACCCTGCTGCGAAACCCAAGCAAACCGCCGACCTTGCCCCCGGACAGTTGATCGGTAATTGGCACCTGATTGTTGCTCCCGGCCTCCAGCGCAACCTGCAGGGGCGCATGCACGCCAGGACCGCGATAAGTACCCAATTGGGTTGCATTGCCGCCCACAACCAGCGCCTGCCCACTACCAATCATTACGTTCAGGGAGCCATCATCCTGGGACAGGGTGCTAACGGATACATGTTCCGACAGGTCACGGATAAGACTGTCGCGCTGATCCAGCAAGTCGTTTGGCGGCTGATCTCCTGCGATACCGCTGGCGCGCACGATTTCCTTGTTCAAATCGGCGATTGCGGAGCTTATGCGATTGATTTCCGTGACACTGGCTTGCAGGTCATTGTTGACCTGGCTATTCATGTCATCCAGCCAGCCGCCCAGGGAATGAAAACGATCCACCAACCCCTGCCCTTCACTGATCAGGGCCTGGCGGGTTGCCGTTGATGCAGGATCATTGGCAAGGTCTTGTGCTGCGCTTTCGAAACGCTGCATGGCGGTGCTCAGGCCGGCATCCGGGTCAGCCAGTACATTGTCGATTTGTGCCGCATAGTTGTGGAGCGTCTGGAATTCGGTGGTGGAAGAGGTATAGTTTCTCACCTGGTTTTCCACAAAACCATCGTAGAAACGCCGTACCGAGTCTGTGCGCACCCCGGTGCCGATATAGCCGTAGCCGGCATATTGCGGAGTGGCTGATGACAAATCCACGCGCTGGCGGCTGTAGCCAGGCGTATTCGCGTTGGCAATATTATGACCCGTGGTATTCAGGGCGCGCTGGAAAGCCCGCAGTGCGGATGTGCCGATTCCAAGCATATTCCCAGTAGTCATTGCTTATCTCCGGAGATTTTCAGTACGGCTTGCTCGTACAGGTACTGGCGACAAAAAACGATGATACGGCGGTTTTTGCCGTACAAGAGCGGCTACCCCATGCTGCACCAGCATGATCAAGGCCTGTAAACAGTTTGTAAACGTTTTCATTTTCCGGTCTCCAGTCGCCAGGGCGAACCATCGCCAATCTCCCTGACAAGGCTATCGGCAATGGGCGGGGAAACTTGAGCGTTTTTTCATCCTTGTTTCAATTTACCCACTACTCCCGCAAAGCGGTCGCTGCTCATGATTCCCTGAATCTTGTCGGCATAATGAGGATCCGTAGCATATCCGGCCTCCTGTAATTCCTGCAGAAAACGCTGTGGATCTGCTGCATGCTTCAAGGCGTTTTCATAGCGCGGGTTGGTCTGCAAGAAGGCCACATAATCTTCCATGCTTTTTTCCGTAGAATCATATGCACGAAAACTGGCGGTTTCACGCACTGCAACATGTTCCCGGTACTCCAGGGTAGAGACATGAACTTTCTGCCCTTTCCAGCGGGAATCCGCCTTAATGCCAAACAGATTCATGCTGCTTCCTTGCCCGCCATCCGGCATTTTTTTCCCCCAGCCGGTTTCCAGCGCTGCCTGGGCAACCAGCACCTCTGGCATTACTCCCAGTTTGTCCGCCATCTGCTGCGCCACCGGCCAGAGATCCCGAATAAATTCCTCCGGACTCTCGGGTGACCATTCCTTGCCTGTTTTCGCCGGAGCTGGCGGGGCCTCGGTCACGGGCGCAGAAACGGTCTGCTGCATAGGAAAAGATTTTCGGCTGGACATGGAAAGATCGCCATTGGCGACTGCCTGTTGCTCTCCTCCTAGCTGTTGCTCGAATACTTTTGCCAGCCCGATTCCCTTGTTGTTTGCCAAGTCCAGGGCGATTTGCTGGTCGAACATCTGTTGATAGAAGCGGGTTTGATCACTCTCCCCCCCTGCTTCTCCCAGACTGCCCGCATCACGCATGGATTTGAGCATGATCTGGATGAACATGGCTTCAAACTGGCGGGCAACCTCCTTTCGGGCCTCCGGCGATTGATTTCGCGCGCCGGCTTTCAGTTCCGCCAGCCCGTTAAAATCAGTGTAGATGCCCGCCTTGCTCAGTTCAGTATTCATGGCTGTTTTCAATTAGATGACGATCAGCTCCGCACGCAACGCCCCTGCCTCCTTCAATGCTTCCAGAATGGCCACCAGGTCGCCCGGGGCGGCGCCAACCTGATTGACCGCCTGCACGATGTCGTTTAATTTCACGCCCGGCTCGAACAAAAACATGCGCGCATCTTCCTGGGTGACCTGTACGCTGGATTGCGGCACCACTTCTGTGTTCCCTCCCCGGGAAAAAGGCGTTGGCTGACTGACGGCGGTTTGCTCGGAAATGGTAACCATGAGGCTGCCATGGGCCACCGCTGCGGGCGTTACCCGCACATGACTGCCAATGACCACGGTTCCCGTGCGCGAGTTGATCACCACCCGCGCCGGCGCTTCGCCAGGCTCGAGGGTGATATTCTCCAGAATGGAGAGAAATCCCACTTTCTGGGAAGGGTCCACCGGCGCCCGTACCTCGATGGAACCACCATCCAGCGCCTTGGCCGTACCTTGACCAATCACGGTATTGATCGCCTTCACTACTCGATGCGCAGTGGTAAAGTCAGCATTGTGCAGGTTCAGCACCAGTTTATTGGCATTGGCAAAGGGGCTGGCTACAGTTCGCTCCACGGTTGCGCCATTGGGGATACGGCCCACACTGGGGATATTCACTGTCACCTTCGATCCATCCCTGCCTTCTACGCCCAATCCGCCCACGATGAGGTTGCCTTGGGCAATTGCATAGATTTTGCCATCTGCACCTTTCAGGGGAGCCATCAGCAACGTGCCTCCCCGCAGGCTTTTCGCATTGCCCAGGGATGAAACCGTTACATCAATCATTTGCCCGGGTTTGGCGAATGGAGGCAGGCTGGTGCTGATCATTACAGCAGCCACGTTCTTGGGTTTGGGATTGACGCCGGGCGGCACCACCACCCCAAGCTGCGCCAGCATGCTCTTGAGGCTTTGCGCCGTAAATTGGGTCTGACTGGTCTTGTCACCGGTGCCGTCCAGGCCTACAACAAGGCCATACCCTACCAGTTGGTTCTCACGCACACCGGCGACGGAAGCCAAATCCTTGATTCTTTCCGCCTGCACTGCGGTAGCCGCCAGTCCAAGCAGCAACAAAATGGTCATGGAAATTGTTTTCATGTTATTTACCTTTACGACAACCACATCAGAATGGCATCAGCGGACTGAGAAAAAACTCGGTCAGCCAGCCGGGCTTGTTGGCTCTGGCGAGAGTACCGCGGCCGCCATAGAGAATCTGCGCATCCGCCACCTTGGTAGAGGAAATGCTGTTATCCGGACCAATATCCAGCGGGCGCACAATACCGCGAATACGAATGAACTCCTCACCATGATTGATGGTGATCCATTTTTCCCCTTGAACCACCAGGTTGCCGTTTGTTAGCACCTGGGCGACAGTAACGGTGATGCTCCCTTCCAGCTTGTTGCTCTGCTTGCTGTCGCCTTCGGCAGCAAACTTGTGCCCGCCGCTTATGCTGTTTTCCAGTTCCGGCACTGTCTGGCCGAAGATTTTTGGTACGCCGATGCCAGATTCGGAGGATTTGTCTACAGACGTATCCGCCTTTTTCTCGGCATTGGTGCGTTCATTCAGCACAATGGTGAGAATGTCTCCTACCCGCCGTGCTTTCAGATCCTCGAATAACCGCAAGGACGTATCAGCCTGATATATTGCGCCATTGGATACGGGCGCCGGGGCCACATAAACCGGCTGCGTGGCGACAAAGGCCGTATCTCCCTTCTTGGGAATCGAGCAACCACCCAACAACAATGACCCGACGACCAGAAGCAAGCTGTATGGTTGTTGACTGCTCATATTCCCTGTCTCCTACAGGTTGTTGTTCACATACTGCAGCATTTGATCTGCAGTGGAAATGGCCTTGGAGTTCATCTCATAGGCGCGTTGGGTCTCGATCATGTTTACCAGCTCTTCCACTGTATTGACATTGGAGCTTTCCAGGGAGCCCTGAATCAGGGTGCCCAGACCATTCAACCCCGGCGTACCAACCTGGGGAGCGCCACTGGAACCGGATTCCAGAAAAAGGTTGTCGCCAATCGCTTGCAGCCCGGCCGGATTGATAAAATCCGCCAACTGAATATTGCCTACCTGGGTGGGCGTTGGAGAGCCGGCTACCACTACCGATACTGTACCGTCGGAGCCAATGGTAATGCTCTGGGCATCTGCGGGAATGCTGATGCCGGGCTGCACGGGATAGCCCATGGAAGTGACGAGCTGCCCTTGCGCATCCATTTGCATGGTGCCATCCCGGGTATACGCCAGTGCGCCGTCAGGCATGAGAATCTGCACGAACCCCCTTCCCTGAATGGCGACATCCAGGGCATTGCCGGTTTGCACGATATTCCCCTGGGTGAAGAGCTTCTCCGTCGCCACGGTACGCACGCCCGTACCCAGGTTCAGGCCGGAAGGCAACTGGGTGTCCTGCGACGACTGTGCGCCCACTTGCGCCAGGTTCTGGTAGAGCAAATCGGAAAATACCGCCCTGGAGCGTTTGAAGCCATTGGTGCTGGCATTCGCCAGATTGTTGGAAATGGTGGCCATGCGCGTCTGCTGCGCTTCAAGGCCTGTTTTTGCAATCCAAAGTGCCGGATTCATTGTATTTCTCCTGTTTTATCCCTATTGATCATGTGCAACAGGCATAAGATTGGGTTTGCAGGTGGTAAAACCATATCAGCTCATGTTCATCAATTTGGCTGCGGCGGCGTCATTTTCTTCCGCCGTTTTCATCATTTTCACCTGGGTCTCGAACTGGCGGGCCAGCTCGATCATTCGCACCATGGAGTCGACGGTGTTCACATTGCTCGATTCCAGGGCGCCGGATACCAGTTTTACAACCGCATCCGCCTCGGCTTGCGCGCCATTACGCAACCGGATCAACCCATCTTCGCCTTTTGTCAGGCTGGCGGCTGGCGGATTGACCAGTTTGATGCGATCCACAATCGCCAGGGCATTGACGCCCTGCCCCAGAGGTTGCACGGTAATGGTGCCATCCGCGCCAATATCCAGCTTGCCGTTGGGTGGAACCGCAATGGGACCACCCTCGCCAAGCACCGGATGACCGGCGCCGGTGGTGAGAATGCCAAAGCTGTCTACCCGCAGATCACCCGCACGGGTATAGGCTTCACCACCATCCGGCGCCTGCACCGCAATCCAGCCTTCTCCTTTTACCGCCACATCCAGCTCCCTTCCGGTGCTCTGAATGGTACCGCCGCTCAAATCCACCCCGGCACCATCCGCCGCAGCATATACCCGGTCAGGAAAGCCCGGCCCATACAGCGGAAGGCTGAGAAAGGATTCCATGTCGGCGCGAAAACCCGTGGTGCTGGCATTGGCCAGATTGTTGGTGTTCACGGCCTGGGATCTCATGGTTTCCCGAGCGCCGGTCATGGCGATATAGAGCATACGATCCATATTAAATCACCCGGGTTAGCGCAGGTTGATTATGGTTTGGGTAACGGTGTCTTCCGTCTGGATGGTCTGAGCATTGGCCTGGAAGTTACGTTGGGCAACAATCATTTTCACCAGTTGTTCGGTTAGATCCACATTGGATTCTTCCAGCGCACCTGACTGGATGGATCCCAACCCAGAGGTTCCCGGCGCGCCGACAATTGGGGGGCCAGAGGCATTGGTATCCGCCCATGCAGTATCACCGAGAGGCTGCAGTCCTTGTTCGTTGGCGAAGTTGGCCAGCACCATTTGGCCAATGCTCCGGGACTGGCCATTGGTGTAACGTGCAAAGATCGTTCCTTCCTGATCAATATCCACACCCAGTATCTGTCCGGTGGAGAAGCCATCCTGGTAGATTGAATTTACCGCAAAATCACTGCCGTATTGGGTGCTTTTCGATAGATCTATGGTGATCGCCTGGCCCGGGGTTGCGCCGCCACCCGGATTCCAGGATAGGTTGATGGTGGCCGGGCTGCTATAGGAGCCATCATCATTGAAGACAATCGTAGTGGTATCCTGCACGGCGCCATCGATCATGGTGCGCACCGTCCAGGAGTTGGGGTTGGTGGCAGGATCCTGCTTGCTGTAGTACAGGGTGATATCGTGGGGGTTGCCCTGGCTGTCGTACACGGATGTGGTGGTGGTGGAATTGTAACCCGCCGGATCCGGAACACCGCCTATCAGCGCCCATGAGCTGTCTGTTTCCCCTGAGCGCGCATCAAAGTTGAGGTTGGCGTTCAAGGCGCTGGTCGGGTTTGGCTGGGCATAGGAAGTATCAATCCGCATTGGCCCGATACCACCGGTAATCGCACCATTCTGATCCGCTGCCCTTGCCATCAAAAACAGCCCGTCGCTATTTACCACATAGCCGTCCCGGTCAAGATGAAAGTTTCCTGCACGGGAATAGACCGATGCACCACTGGCGTCGGAAAGCTGAAAGAAGCCTTGGCCATTGATGGCTATATCCAGCGCATTTCCCGTAAAGGAAATATTTCCCTGCCCAAAATGCTGGGCGGCTCCACGCAAGCGAACGCCTTGACCGATGGCCGTGCCTGGCGCACCCATCATGCTCGCCGCATAGACATCTCCGAACTCGGCCCTAGAGCCTTTGAAACCAGTAGTATTGGCATTGGCGATATTGTTGCCGATGATGCCCAGATCGCCGGATGCGGCGCGGATACCACTTAGTGCTGTATTGAATGACATAGTATTTCTCCGTTGATTGCGTTACTTACATGATGGTCTGAACGGACTCCAGGGGAATGGAAGTACCGTTGTCGAGATTGAGCAATATGCCTCCATAGGGATTGAGGCTGACACTGGCTACATTGCTGCGGAGTTCCAGCGCAGCCTCCTGAATGCTGCCGTCAACCTCCGCCTCCGCTACAATGCGGTAGTTTCCCGGCGCAGCAGGGTTGCCGTCATCCGCAAAACCATCCCATTTAAAGGATACGGCCCCTGCCGCGTTGCTGCCCATGGGAATGGTGCGCACCAGAGCGCCTTGGGAATCATAGATCTTGATATTCATATCGGCGGTGCTTCCATTCAGCAACACCTGCCCGACGACATTGCCGCCTTCCTCCAGAACACCCGTATCGCCAGGCGTCATCACGGCATGACCAATCATGCTTGCGGCTTTCATGGTCTGGTCGGTCGTCAATGTGGCGGCCAGCGCATCGAAGGACTGTTGCAGCTCCTGGATACCATTGACTGTGGAAAACTCGGCCAGTTGACTCATGAACTCATTGGGATCCAGGGGCTTGGTGGGATCCTGGTTCTTCATCTGCGCTAACATGAGTTCAAGAAAATCCTCCTGCCCCATGTCTGAACTGGAACGGCCTGTTCCCTGTGCCTCAGGGGTCGCTCCCAGGGCGCTATAGGTATTGTTGGTTGTTTCGTTTATCATCGTAATACCTTCCTATCAACGCCCAAGATTCAGCGTCTTGAGCAAGAGTTGTTTGGAAGTGTTGAGCACTTCCACGTTGTTCTGGTAAGAGCGGGAAGCAGAGATCATGTTCGCCATCTCTTCCACCGTGTTTACATTGGGTTTGTATACATAGCCATCAGCATCTGACAACGGATGGTTGGGCTGATATTCACGGGGAATATCCGCCTGGCTTTCGACGATGCCCGCAACCCGTACGCCTGCTGACTGCTGGTCGGCGTTGAGCACCGAGAGCACGGCTGCAAATACCGGCTGGCGGGCGCGATACGCCTTTTCCGGACTGCTGCTTACGGAATCCGCATTGGCAAGATTGCTGGCCACGGTATTCAGACGCACGGATTGCGCACTCATGCCGGAGCCGGAAATATTGAATACATCATAGAGTCCCATCGCTATTCTCCTTTCAAGGCTCCTATCAATCCTTTAAATTTGCGATCCAGAAATGTCAGGCTTGCCTGATAGCGCAGGGCATTTTCGGAGAATGCGGATTTCTCCAGCTGCGCATCCACGGTATTCCCGTCCAGAGAAGAATGGTTGGGTACGCGGTAGAGTGTAGTGAGGCTGGTTGAATCTCCGGAAACAGCCAAATGCCTGGCATGGGTTTGCTGCAGGCCTTTGCTTGACCCACTGCTGGTGCGGGAAAGCACTGAGCGAAAATCAATATCCCGGGCTTTGAACCCGGGGGTATCAGCGTTGGCGATATTGGACGCAAGCAATTCGGTGCGTTTTGCACGCACATCGAGCGCCTTGGCATGAATACCCAGAGCAGAATCGAATGATAGCGGCATATTGTTCTCCAACTTAAATATTTGTTGAAGAATTATGCGATATTCATGCCAATATAAAATTTACCTAAATAATCAATTGCTTAAGCAGCAATCACATTTTTTCCTTTATGCCAACGGCAATAGATTGCCGCTCCCGGCAGAAATTTCGGCCCCTCACCGACAGAAAGCCCAAATGGGAAAACAGGCCTTTTTCCTGTGCTCTATCATAGGAAATACCCTTAACTCAATATTTTCAAAAGAAAAAAGTTATGGCTATTTTCAATCAAGAGCATTTCCAATATCCGTCAAAATTCTGTCTTGGGGAAACAGGCTCATGCGGCTGCAAGTTTATTTGGCGAATAGACATACTAAGAGCTTTTCTGGGCATTGAGGGTAATTTAAAGTGTTATCAACAGGTTACTGATTTTCTCCAGCAAGCCGAACGGTGGCGCCAACATGAAAGCAATATCCGGCATGGAAATTGCTGAATACATGACATGGAGACAAAACACCTTATTCGTACAAAGCACACTGCCATGCCCAAGGAATCTTTCAGCAAGCCGTCATCCCGGCGCAGACCGGGATCCAATGCCCTGATGTTGCCCAATTCCGGCCTGCGGCGAAATGGTATGGATGGACTTGTTCAGCGCTTCCCCAAGCTGCGAATTCCTCTATGTATAGGATTGTCCCTGATGTTGTTGCTACCCGCACAGGCCGGGGAAGCCGCCGCAGTGCAAAACCAGAAATCCATACTGGAAGCCGCAGAATCATTTATTAAGGCTTACAGCGCAAATCTTCATGAGACGCCTACTGAAATCACCATGGGAAGATTGGATCCACGCCTGAAACTGGCTGCATGCGAGGGGCCGCTGGAAACTTTCCTGCCCACTGGGGGCCGCACCTTGGGGAATACCAGCATTGGAGTGCGTTGCACTCATCCCAAGCCCTGGACCTTGTATGTCCCGGTTACGGTCAATGTGTACAAGCAGGTCGTGGTTGCCACAGACGCTCTTCCCCGGGGGACGATTCTTAGCAAGGAGCAGATTAAGGTAGCCAAGCGCAATCTGGCTAAATTGCCGCAAGGTTACTATGTGAACCCGGAGAAGCTGATTGGAATGAAGCTGAAGCGCAATATTTCAGGCGGCCTTCCCTTGACCCCGGTAATGGTTGAGGCGCCCCGGATCATCAAACGCGGGCAACGGGTCACGCTGATTGCCAAAATTAGTGGTATAACCGTGCGCATGCCCGGCAAGGCCCTGGCACATGCATCTGCCGGAGACCACCTTCAAGTAAAGAATCTTTCATCGAAAAGAATTGTCGAGGGCGTGGTGACCTCCTCTGGAGAAGTAAAAGTTGGAACCTGAAACAGGTTTTCTCAGCATATTGCAGCAATCGGAAAAACGTCAAAAAATTGACTTAAGTTTCTCTCATGCCCGCCGACTCTACTATTAGAGCAGCATAATGAGAAAACCAGGAGACAAGAAAAATGCCTATTGATATCAACGGCCTAAGTAATGCACAAGCCCCCAGATCCGGAGATTCCTCCCAGATCAAGGGATCGGCAAATGAATCTGCAAGTATTCAGCAAGATGCCACGGGAAAATCATCTGTCAGTGATACGGTCAGCCTGTCTGAAACGGCCATCCGTTTGGGACAAATTGGTGTTGCCGTAGAAAATCAGCCGGTGGTGGATACAAAACGGGTGGAACAGGTAAAGCAGGCCATTATGGATGGCTCCTATTCGGTTGACCCGGTGCGTATTGCGGAACGCATGATGGAATTTGATATGGCCCTCAAGCCCAAAGACTGATTGCAATGATGCAGTCTGAAGAAACCGATTTTCACCGCCACCTTTATTCGCTGCTGGATCAAGAGCTTAACCACATGGGTGAGCTAAAGCAGATTCTTGATAGCGAAACTGCGGTATTGACCTATGAACGGAATACCGATGAGCTGCTGCAGCTTATTGCAGAAAAAGATGCAAAGGTTGCAGCACTGAAAGAGCTGGAAACCGAACGCAATCAGCTTTTCAACAGCATTGGTGTAAACACTCATCCCCAGGACATTACCCAGTTTCTTCGCATAGAAGTAGAAGCCCGTCCCCTGCTTCCACTGTGGCAACAGCTGCTTGAACTGGCTACCCAGTGCCAGGAAAGCAACCGGCTGAATGGCACGATTATAAAACTGGATTCTCAACATCTGCAGCAGGCGCTAAACCTGCTTCGAGAAGAAAATACAAGCAATTGCAATTATGACCCCCAAGGCTGCACAGCCCCGTCAAACACTTCCCGTTTGCTGGGCCAGGCCTGATAGAGGCTTTCCGCGCCAATATCCCGACTCACTGCTTGCTTTTTTTGGATTCTGTTCACAAAAAACGGAAGTACGTCAAACCCCGGTTAAAGTTTTTACATTCCGCGCCGACAGAAATAGTCAGATAAACACTTTACCCTGTAGAGACGGATACCAAGCACCAAAATACCCATGTCAAGCCCTAACCAAACCATTGACCAGGAAAGCATCCAGAGAAGCGCTGTAAAACTTTCGCCAGTTGCTGTCGGCTCAGAAAGCGACAAGCTGATGCGCAAGAACAAGCAGTATTTTCAGGATATTCTGTTACGTTTGAGTTTTGCCGCCAATGGCTGGGATGAACAGCTGGACAAGGTATTGGAATCTCTGCAGGAAGATCTGCGAAACGCAAGTTTTCCAGACCTGAAGCGTATTTCCGAAAAGCTCTACCGCTTCTTGATGCAGGCCAGTGCAAACCGTCCCGCGCAAGCCGAACAGGTGGGACAGTTATTGAGTGATTTCTTGGCGCATTTGCAACTGCCGGATCAGTACCAGAAAGAATGGGAGCCGATTGTCAAAGGCTCACAGGATGCACGAACAAAAATCGAAATCGCAAACAATCTTGAAGCTTGCCTGCAGATTTTAAATCAGGCTCTTCAGGAAACCACCGAAAAACAAACAACAGCAAAAAGCCGTGGCCTGCTCTCTTCCTTGTTCAAAGGAACAAGCGAAGACAGCGGAAAAGGCAGCGGCGACACACTGGCGCAAATCAACGAAAAGATGTATTTGCTGCTGGATGATCTATCTGTGCCTTCCGAACTGGAGGAACAAGTAGAGAGTCTCAAGCAAACCCTGGCAGATGAACCAGAGCTGCAGCAAATACCGCAGGTGATTGAAGACATCACCAACCTGATACGCAATATTCGCAGGGTAGTCAACCAGGAAAGAAAAGGGCTGGAGGATTTTCTCGGGCAACTGATGAATCGCCTGTCAATGATTGACGGCGCCTTGGAGGAATCCAATTCCACCAATCAAGCCATTCATAACTGCCATCACAAGCTGGAAGAGGAAATACAGGAACAAACCTGCCATATTGAGTCCCAGGCAAAATCAGCCACTGACCTCAGCCAGCTGAAATCCATGGTACAACAGCGAGTGGATGCCATCCGTAATCATATGGAAGAGTTCCAGCTTCAGGAACAAAAACTGGTGCAGGCCGCAGAAGAAAAAATGGAAGTATTGGTGCAGCGTCTGAATGAAGTAGAGAAGGAAACGGAAATCCTGCGCAAGAAAGTCAGTGAACACAACCTGCAAGCCTTCAATGACACACTAACCGGCATTCCAAATCGTCATGCCTATGAAGAGCGGCTTCAGCAGGAATACGCTCGCTGGAAACGCTATCATCAACCCCTTTCCATCATGGTTGTCGATATCGACAAGTTCAAGCAAATCAATGACAACTTTGGCCACCGGGCAGGTGACAAGGCGCTCAAGATCATTGCGGGACAACTACAAAAGATGACCCGGGAAACAGATTTGATTGCCCGCTATGGCGGAGATGAATTTGTACTGCTTCTGCCAGAAACCAATGCCAAAGGCGCAATGGCAATTGCCGAAAAACTGCGGAATGCCGTGGAACAATGCGCCTTCCATTTCCGCAAGAAGAAAGTCACCATTACGGTTTCCTGCGGTATCAGTGAATATCGTAAAGGCGATACCCCTGAAGACGCCTTCGAACGGGCAGACCAGGCGCTCTATCAATCCAAACACAAAGGGCGCAATCAATTCACTGCTGCCTGAACAGGAACCATTTTTTTTGGTTTATCAGCGGTTCCCATCCACATAACATTAAAGTTTTCCCTCCCTCGACCGACATTCTAGGCATGAGAAAAAAGCGGCGAATCATGTTGCCGCCCGTGAATAGACCAGCATAAAACGCAACACCAACCTCTTTCTGGGAGACTCATGATATGGATCTGGCAACACTAATCGGCCTGGTTGGCGCTTTGGCAGCCATTGCAGTCTCCATTATGCTTGGGGGTGATTTCGGCATGTTCGTGAATGTTCCTGGACTAATGATTGTCGTAGGTGGAACTTTCATGGTGACCCTGATGAAATTCCCCCTCTCCCTGACCTTGAGTGCCTTCAAGGTGGCCGGAAAGGCATTTATTTATAAGCCCCAGAAACCTACAGAACTGATCGAGCAAAGCGTGGAACTGGCCAATATTGCCCGTAAGGAAGGCCTGCTTGGCCTGGAACAGGTGGAAGTAGAGAACAAATTTCTGAAAAAAGGCATCGAATTGCTGGTGGACGGGCATGATTCGGAATTCGTGCGCAAAATGCTCAGTAAGGATATCAACCTTACTATCGAGAGAAATGAAGACGGCATCAACATCTTCAAAGCCATTGGTGATGTAGCGCCCGCCATGGGGATGATCGGCACTCTGATCGGCCTGGTGCAAATGATGTCGAATATGGATGACCCAAAAGCCCTGGGGCCTGCCATGGCCGTGGCCCTGCTGACTACATTTTATGGCGCCGTAATCGCCAATGCCCTGGCGCTACCTATTGCAGACAAGCTGACCCACCGCAACAAGGAAGAACGGATCAACAAGTCCATGATCCTGGAAGGCGTCAGTGCGATTCAGGAAGGACTGAATCCCAGAGTTATCGAAGGCATGCTGCAAAACTATCTCCCTGAAGGCTCAAAGCCGGAAAAAGCCGCTTGACCATCGGGCAACGAGAATCTGTGGGACATCGCCATGAGTGACAGCTGCGAACCAAAGAAATGCCCGGAAGGCATCCCCATGTGGGTAATGACCTTTGCGGATTTGATGTCATTGCTGCTTGCGTTCTTTGTGTTGCTGTTTTCCTTCTCGGAAATGGACGTACAAAAATACAAACAGGTTGCCGGTTCCATGAAGCAGGCTTTTGGCGTACAGAGACAGGTCAAAGTGAAGGATCCCCCGAAGGGGATCAATATCATCGCCCGCGAGTTTTCTCCCGGCCAAACCCAACCCACCCCCATGAACCAGGTGCGCCAATCCACCATGGATGATTACCGGCAGTTTCCGGTTCTCGGTATGAATAAACCGAAGAAAACCGACTTGGAAAAAGAAGGCGAAAAGATCAAGTTGGCGCTCAAGGAAGAAATTGACAAGGGATTCATCGAAGTGGATATCGAAGATCAGAAGATCATCATCCGAATCCAGGAGAAAGGATCCTTTCCCTCGGGTAGCGCCAATATGATCGAGCCGTTCAAAGAAGTCATCACCAAGATCAACAAGGCCATACAACAAACCAGTGGCCGAATCGTGGTGTCCGGGCATACGGATGATGTCCCCATCCACACCGATCATTTCCGCTCCAACTGGGAGTTGTCGGCATCCCGTGCAGTAACTGTACTCCATGAACTCAGCAAAGACAGCATCATCGACAAAGAACGATTCGAGATTAAGGCGTTTGCCGACACCAGACCTCTGGCGCCCAATGACTCCGCGGAGAACCGGGCAAAGAACCGACGGGTAGAAGTGACATTGGAATACGGCAAGGACAAGGAAGGCAAGATGGAAGACATACAGCCATTGCAGCGGAAAAATGAAAAAAATCCGGCATCAGAGGCGACTGCCCCCCTCTCATCAACAACAAGCGCAGAAGATGAAATCAAGCCGCAGGTAAAAGAGGACTGAATACAATGGAATCAAAATGCAAGGAACCCGTAGAACGACGCTGTTTTGTGCGTGTTGATGACAATGTCGTTCTGAAGTATCGCAAAGCCAGCAGCCTGGAGCTGCAAGCCGGAAAAGAAAACCTGCCTGCAAGCGCCAGAAGCTTTACCATCAAGGCGCAATTTGCCGCAATCGACCAGAAGTTTCGTCCAGTACGCAGCATTCTGGAACAACACGCCGGGGAGTTGGCAAGCTACCTGAAAGCAATTGACAAGAAGCTTGACCTGCTTGCCGATATGGCGTTTGAGATGGATCATGATCTGAGTAAACTGCCCACGCAAAAGGTCAGCCTCAGTGCCGGCGGCACCTCATTCCTGGCGCAAAAGCCGCTGGAACTGGGAACCTTGCTGGAGCTGTGGCTGCTGCTTCTGCCATCGAATACCGGCATTATCACTTATGCTACCGTTGTTTATTGCAAACGCTGCAATGATGGCGACGACAGCCGCTACCCCTACAAGATCGGCGTGGAATTCAAAAACATACGAGAAGAAGATGCAGACCTGATTACCTGCCATGTCCTCAGGAAAGAGGCGGATGACCGGCGAAAACGCTCCAAGATGCCCCACAAATAGGCAACAAACCTTGAGTGCAAGTGCAGAACAGATCAGTCTTTCGCTTGGGCGGATTGCGAGCGCTGCAAGCCATACTTCCGCATTTTTTCCGTCAGCGTAGTACGGCGCAGCCCCAATAATTTTGCTGCATGTGCCACTACACCACCCGTTTCCTCCAGCGCCTGGGATATCAGGTTCATTTCAATTTCCGATACATAGGACTTCATATCCAGGCCATCCGGGGAAATCTGCGGCATCTGGAAACCAGCCTGGGGCGCAACTGCTTGAGACTGGCTTTCCTGTTCGGAAAAAAATTCAAGCTGAAGATCATCCTTGGCGCGCCCACTCATATTGGGCCGGTACTTTCCGGGCAAATCCTGGGCTTGCACCAAACCATTCGGATACTGGATGGCAAGCCGTTCGATAAGATTTGCCAGCTCGCGCACATTCCCCGGCCAATGGTAGTGTGACAGTGCCGAAATTGCATTGGGAGAAAACCCCACGGAACACTGTTTTTCGTATTCCAGGCGCTCATTCAGCTGTGAAATCAATAGCGGCAGATCCTCGATTCGATCACGCAACGAAGGCAGGTTGATCGGGAAAACTTCCAGGCGATAGAAAAGATCCTCACGGAAAGTGCCCTCTGAAACCATCTGTTCCAGATCGCAATTGGTGGCTGCGACAATTCGCACATCCGCCTTGATGCGCTTGTTACCGCCAACTCGCTCAAAAACCCTTTCCTCCAGGACCCGCAGCAACTTTACCTGCATGTCCATGGGCATTTCACCAATTTCATCCAGGAACAGCGTTCCACCAGCAGCCATGGAAAAACGTCCTTCCCTGGCAGTGAGCGCGCCGGTGAAAGCGCCTTTCTCATGTCCGAATAGTTCAGATTCCAGCAAGTCGCGGGGAATGGCGCCACAATTGATTGGCACAAAAGCCTTTTCGCGGCGCTTGGAGTGATAATGGAGGTTACGCGCAACCACCTCCTTTCCGGTTCCCGATTCGCCCAGTATGAGTACATTGGCATCCGTGGGGCCTACCTGCTCGATTTCACGGCGGATGCGCTGGATTGCCGGACTGCGCCCGATCAAACTACGGAACAAATGCGTAGGACGCCTTCCCGTCCGATCCTGTTGCCGGTGTTGCTCGGAATGCATGCGAACGCGCTGCAAAGCAGCGGAAAACTCCGCATGGGCAAGAGGCAATTTGACCACTACCCAGTTGGGGGGATATTTGAGCACCAAAGGCTGCTCATCTTCAGCGGGTGGAGCATACAATACGACAGGCAACACATCCGGCACTTCGCTGGACAACACCTGGATAATACGCTGTTGCTGGATTGGTGGCTGATTGCCCGCGATGATTACAGTCAGCAGGCCGGGATTTTGCATCAACTGCTGCGCCAGCTGTTCAAGATCGAAAGCGGCCAGCAGGTCATGCCCCAAAAACCTAAGCACGGCCTCCAGACTGTCGCTGTGCTCCCTGTCGGGATCATATACGACGATACAATCCTGCGTCGCTTCTCCCCCCCCTGCTTCCGTATTCTTAGAAAAACTGATTTGTTCTCGCGTGCTGTCCAACCTTCAAAGCTCCTTAATTATTAATCCAGCCCAAGTACTTCTTATCTCCCTACAAGCTGTGTGCGAATGGAATTCTGATAAAACATTTCCCCAAATTAAGGAAGCCCTGATTCAGCTTGGGCGAAGCAGATTGCAGAAAAAGCCCGAGATCAAGGCGCAAATTGCAAGCCATTGCAAAGATTTGCCACGCAGAGACCGGATCCCCGCGCTTTGGTTGCAAGATACGAGTTCATGGCTTGATCAGGGCTTCCTTAAAGCACCTTACCATAGATACCACAAAACCCAACATCTTAAAAGCTGGTGTATTTCAGGGTATTGTGATAACCGCCCCCTTTGCCGTCAGCGGATGCGCGGCAAGACATGCCGCTTTCTGATCTTCTGCAGGAACAGCTCGGTAGCGCCAGCCACCACCACAAAGCCCACCAGCACTTGCGGGATATGCCCGGATTGGTGGCTTGCATAGATCAGAGCCAACACCATTGCCAACAAGGACAGCACAGCAGCGACAAACAGCATGCCCCGGGAGGCGCCGGTTTCCCTGGCCAGCTTCAAATGGCCAATGTGGGTAATTGCATGGACGAACAAAATGGATATGGAGCCAATGGCCGCAATCTCCGACAAATCAAACAACAATGACAGAACAACAATGAGAATCCCGCTGATTATCAGCCCTTCCCTGCTGTGACCGATTGGCTCGCCAAATACCTCTGGCAGTTCACCATCCTTGGCCAGTTGATAGGTCACATTGGTTACGGCATATAGATTTGCATTGATGGATGATGCTGTCGAAATCAGGGCGGCAATGGCAACCACGGTAAAGCCGATATGCCCGAAAATCGGTAACGCCGCCTCCGCCAAGGCAAAATCCTTGCTGGCGATCACCCTGTCTGTGGGCAGATTCCCGAAAACAGCAAAAGAAACCGCCACATAAAGAAGCATTACCAGCAAGATAGATGCCATCATTGCGCGGGGCAAGGTCTTTGCCGGATCCGGCATATCCTCCGCAGTGTTGGTAATGACCCGAAAACCCTCATAAGCAAAAAATGTAATTGCCAAACTGAAGAAGATATCCCTGGCAGGCGGATAGAGTGACGGGGACAAGAGTGATGGTTTGAGGTATAGAATGCCGGCAATAGCCAAAGCACTCAGCACAGTAAATTTGATTGCAACCGTCAGGCGCTCCCAAATCGCCACATCTTTCGCTCCCCGGAGATTGACCAGGACGAAAAAAACTACGATCCCCACGGAGAAAAAATGGTGCCACAACAATGAAGATCCTGCAGGCAAAAAGGTAAATGCATAATTTCCGAATGCTTTGGCAATCAGGCTGAGCGATACAACTGCAGCGAAGTAAAGCATTATGCTCATGGAGCCGGTAAAAAACCCGGTTCCATAGGCTTGCGCCAAGTATTCAACAATGCCTCCGGCAGAGGGATAGCGCGCCCCAAGTTTTCCCAGGGAATATCCACTGAATAACGCGATCACGCCGCCAATGATAAATGAAATATAGACGGCACTGCCGGAAATGGCGCTTGCCTCACCCAGCAGCGCAAATATCCCCGCCCCCACCATTGCACCAATTCCCATGGATACCGCAGACCAAAAACCAATGGGTTTGTTTGATTTATACATAGCATTCCGGCGTTACTGTTCCCATTCCAGATACAGAAACGGAAAAACATGGTGATTATTCGTGGACTTCTTCAGAAAACTTCACCACCATCACATCACAACCAGCGCCATGCGCAATTCCCGTGGCGGTGGAACCCAAGAGCCTCGCAAGCCCATGTTTTCCGTGTGAACCAGTAACGATCAGATCCACGTTTTGGGCTGCTGCATATGATAGCACCGTAGATTTTGGCGAACCCCACAATACTTCGGTTTGAATATATGGATAATCCAAACCATTGGCCAGCTCGTTAATTTGCGTTACAGCGCGGTCATACAACACTTGATCCATCTCCATGAAATCCGCAGGATTCGCCACTACCGGGTCAAAATCCAAATTGGGATAGAAGATGCTTTCCACCGCATGAAGCAACATTATCTTTGCATCATTACAGCGTGCGATCCCTGCAGCTCTTTGCAAGGCGAGATTGGAATGCGGGGTGAAATCTACAGCAATCAATATATTCTTATAAGGCTTCGGATTGGAGGCATCGGATTCAGCCAAATCTCCCATGGAAGATTTTTCTTTCATGCTTCCTTCACGTAGCCAATTCCATGCGTCTTGAAGATCTTCTGTGTAAAAGAAGCGAATTTTTGTTTCGCTAAATGCATTCCCGATCATGGTCATCCACTTGTACCAGGATTTTTTCCCTACGATGGCAATGCGTATAAAGTCTTTCTCGTGTTCCTTGCCAAATGCAAAATCATCCCAGGCTGCTTTTGCTTCCCATCCATGAAAATCCTCCAGCTCCACCAACAAGGAAATCGGGCCATGTTCATGAATCAGAGTTGTAAGCTGCGGCAGGAGCTGCCGATAATCCTCATCAGTCAGTTTTCCAATAGCCTTGATTGCAAAAATATTCTCTTCAGCAACCGGAATAAACTGGAACATACGGATACCTCCTGGCATTTCAGAAATTCAAGGCAATAATTTTATCTTGTATTATTATTAAGTAGAATTGCGTCAAAAATCTGTCATCCAGGTGACAAAAAAAATGGACATCATGCAGCCAAAAACACTTTCCAGATGCATCTCGTATATTGTTCACACTATGGGATATTCCTGCTAAAGATTAACAATGTATTTCCGATACGCTTACTTGAGGCACTGCTCCATAGCGCAGGCTAACCTGCCGGCAAATGCACCCCCTCTGGAGCAGAAGGGTTTATGACAACTTAAACTTCTGGAGAAGCAGATGAAACGTATTGATAGATGCAGTGACTTTTATAAGCCGACTTTTACACAAGATTGCATTCCTGCAGCTACATGCTTCTCCTACCCTTCCCGCTTTCAAGAGAGAAAACCAACAAAGCTCCTTGCCTATCTTGTCCTGATTCTGGGCGCCATTTTCAGCTCCGGCGCATCCGCCAACAGTTTTGGAGATTCATTCCGTGACTGGGTTCTTGGTTCAAATGCAGAAGCCGCCAGCAATGGCATGGAATTCATCCAGCTCGATGCCATCACCCGAGGCTGTGTGTCATGCCACAATGGAGAGAAAGGCGCCAGCCATATTGCGCTGAAAAGTGCTGATACTCCTCTACAGATAACGGGATCACTTAGTGTCAACCATCCTGTGGGCATGGACTACAGCGCATCTGCACACCGCGAACCGTACAGCTACCAGTCCGGGGATTCTCTCGATCCGAGGATACTGCTGGTGGATGGCAAGGTAGGATGCATCTCCTGCCACCAGCTAAGAGCCGGAGAACTCCAGAAGCTGGCATCTGTGCAAATGAACTACTCCCGCTGCAGCGCCTCCGGACAGCTTACTGTAGGCCCAAGGGAAACCGACCTTTGCTTGTCTTGCCATCTTCAGTAACCAGTAATTATTATTAACCTGGCATCAATAGATATCATGTTCAGTCAAGTATCTTCAGGCAGAAACTCCTGTATCGCCGCCAGCAGCGGTGTCATATACATGTAGGCTGGTCCGCCATGCATGATGACCGCCATAAAACCTGCTTCCACAATTTCATCGCGGGTTGCGCCAGCCTTTGCCACTTGCTCGACATGAAAAGCAATACACCACTCACATTGAGCAGCAACAGCTAAAGCCACATTGATGAGTTCCTTCTGTTTGATATTCAGGGCCTTCCCGGATTCGGCTTTGTTGAGAAATCCGAGAAAAGCACCTGTTTCCACGGGATAATCCTGGCGAAGAACCGAGGTCAACTTCATGATTTCTTTCAATTTATCCTGAACATTCTCCATCGCGCCACCTCTTCACCAAGAATTTTGCAAACGGGTGGCAAACACAGTAATTTGCACCCTGCATAATAAGCATTCTTTACTGAAAAAACCCGCACGGCTGTCACCAGGATGACAGATTCAACCTGTTTTCCATCCTATATTTCCCTCAGCCGAGGAAAATTGGATGCGCAATACAGGAGAGAACGGTGATTGACTACAACAGTATCCTGGTGGCCGTGGATTTTTCACCCGCCGCCCAAAATGCAGCCCGACGGGCCGGTGAATTTTCCAGCTTGATCGGCGCAAAAATGACGTTACTGCATGTGCTGGAGCATTTTCCCGAAGATATCCCCAACGAAATCATCGTTCCGGAAAACGTAGATACGGAGCAGTTCTATGTGGAACAGGCGCAAGCCAGGCTCATCGACCTGCGCAACCACCTGGATCACGATGACAGCACCACGGCAGTGGAAATTATTGTCAGTACCGCTATAGATGTAGTGGTCAGCCCGCATTCTGCAGGCCGGGTTATTTCTGAATATGCCGTCCAGCACAATATGGATTTAATCATCATGGGAAATCATGGAAAGCCCGGTGTTCTTGAAACACTCGGTTCAACAACCAGCAAGGTGCTGCATACTGCAGCCGCTGACATACTTGTTGTCAAGCAAGAATAAAACAAACCATCACAGGCAATACCTCTTTGAACGGAAAATGCGGGAGAGCACGATGAGCAGCGCAAGTGAATTACAGCAAACCATTACAGACCTGGTGGATGACCACCGTGGAATACTGGCTGCGGATGAAAGCCTGCCCACCATCGAAAAACGTTTCAAGGCAATCAATGTAACAGCGACCGAGGCCAATCGGCGGGCCTATCGCTCTTTGCTACTATCCACGCCCGGGCTGGGAAACTACATCAGCGGTGTTATTCTGTTCGAAGAAACCCTGGGGCAGACAGATGAAAACCGGACACCGCTGCCCGAAATCGCTCAAACCCAGAATATTGTTCCCGGAGTAAAGGTGGACAAGGGCAAGGGGCCGCTGGCCGGCGCCCCTGGCGACCTGATCACCTTCGGCCTGGATGGTCTGGAAAAACGCCTGGAAACCTACAAGACACAAGGCGCCCGCTTCGCAAAATGGCGGGAGGTGTACCCCATTACCCGGCACAATCCCACCCCCTTGGGCAGGCTCGCCAATGCGGAAATGCTGGCCCGCTATGCCGCGGTTTGCCAGGAATCGGGATTGGTTCCCATTGTAGAGCCTGAAGTGCTGATGGATGGTGATCATGATATTGCGCGTTGCGCCGCAGTTACAGAGCTCGTATTACATGCGGTTTTCCATGCCCTCCATCAACACAACATCAGCCTTGAGCACATGCTTTTGAAGCCCAACATGGTGCTGCCTGGCAAAGGCTGCCGCCGCGCGGAACCCCAGGAAGTCGCGGAAGCCACCCTGGAAGTTCTCAGACGCACTGTGCCGGCGGCGGTGCCCAGCATCAATTTTCTCTCTGGCGGGCAAGGTCCGGAAGAAGCAACGGCAAACCTCAACGCCATCAACCAGAGGAAAGGAAACGCCCCGTGGCAGCTGAGTATTTCCTATGGGCGCGCCCTGCAACAGCCCGCCCTGCAGGCATGGCGGGGAAAACCCGAGAACAGGGAAAAAGCACAACGGGCGCTGCTCAAACGCGCCCGCCTCAACAGCCTGGCCCGCCAAGGCAAGTATGATCCTTGCATGGAAAATGATGATGAGTGAAAAACACACCCTGGTTCGCTGGTTTGAAACATTGGGTATCGAAGATATCCCACTGGTTGGCGGAAAAAACGCCTCCCTGGGAGAAATGTACCAGCAACTCACGCCCAAGGGCATACGCATCCCCAACGGATTTGCAATCACTGCTGACGCCTACCGCTATACCCTGGACAAATCCGGCGCATGGGCCAAGCTGCATGCCGTGCTCGATACCCTGGATCCGGAAGATGTCGAGGATCTGGCGCGGCGCGGCGCACAGGCCCGGGAAATCGTCTATGGCGCGGGCCTGCCGGAGGACTTGCAGTCGGAAATACTGGCTGCATATGCCCGGCTCATTCATCAATACGGCGACCAACTGAGCTTGGCGGTGCGCTCCTCGGCGACTGCTGAAGACTTGCCCACAGCCTCCTTCGCCGGACAGCAAGACACCTATTTGAACATCCGCGGAGAAGCTTCCCTGCTGGATGCCTGCCGCCGCTGTTTCGCAAGCCTGTTTACTGATCGGGCCATTCACTATCGTGTGGATCAGGGCTTTGATCATTTCAAGGTTGCATTATCGGTAGGCGTGATGAAAATGGTGCGTTCCGATCTGGCATCCAGCGGCGTAATGTTTTCCCTGGATACGGAAACCGGCTTCGAAGACGTGATTTTCATTACCGGCGCATACGGCCTGGGGGAAAATGTCGTCCAGGGAAATGTAGAGCCGGATGAATTTTATGTGCACAAGCCCACTTTCAACAAAGGTTTCCGGGCCGTTGTCCGCCGCCATCTGGGAAGCAAGAAAATCAGAATGGTGTATGCCAGCGGGCAAACCAAAAACACCACCCGCAATGAACGGGTTCCCGATCCCCAGCGAAACCGCTATTGCATTGATGATGATGAAGTGCTCGAACTGGCCGGGTACGCCCTGACAATCGAGCAGCACTACAGCCAGCAGGCCGGACATAGCAAGCCCATGGATATGGAATGGGCCAAAGACGGCTTGGATGGCCAATTGTACATTGTCCAGGCCCGGCCCGAGACGGTAGCCTCACAACAACAGGGGAATATTCTGGAGCAGTATCACCTGGACGGGGAAGGAGAAATTCTCACCCGAGGTTACGCCGTCGGTACGAAAATTGGCCAGGGTATCGCCCGTCATATTCCAGATGTTGCCCACCTGCATGAGTTTCAGGCGGGCGAAGTGCTGGTGGCCGACACCACGACTCCGGATTGGGAACCCGTGATGAAGATTGCAGCAGGCATCGTCACCAACCGCGGCGGCCGCACCTGCCATGCGGCCATTATTTCCCGGGAACTGGGCATCCCCGCCGTGGTGGGCTGCGACGATGCTACCCGGACTGTGGAAACGGGACAGCAGGTTACCGTATCTTGCGCCGGAGGCGATGAAGGTCGGGTATACAAAGGAAAAATTCCCTTTCATGTAGAGCGTACCGACTTGTCGGGGCTTGCGCGACCGAAAACCAAAATCATGCTCAATCTGGGCAATCCCGATCTGGCCTTCACCACCCGGTCGCTGCCCAATGATGGCGTGGGCCTGGCGCGCCTGGAATTCATCATCAATGAATACATAGGCGCGCATCCCATGGCCTTGTTGCACCCGGAGAAAGTGCAAGACGATGCCGCGCGCAAGGCCATAGAAACCCTGATCCACGGCTATAGTGATGGCGCCGACTATTTCGTGAAGCGTTTGTCTGAAGGAGTGGGAACCATAGCCGCGGCCTTCTATCCCAAGCCGGTTATCGTGCGCATGTCTGATTTCAAGAGCAATGAATATGCATCTCTTCTTGGCGGCCGCCAGTTCGAGCCGGAGGAAGCCAACCCCATGATCGGTTTCCGGGGTGCGGCCCGTTACACCCACCCTGCCTACAGCGAAGGCTTTGCCCTGGAATGCGCCGCCATGAGGCGGGTGCGTGAAATCATGGGGCTGAACAACATCAAGCTCATGATTCCATTCTGCCGCACCATCAAGGAAGGGGAAAAAGTGCTTGCCGCCATGGCAAAAAACGGGCTCGAGCAGGGCAAGGACGGACTGGAAATCTATGTCATGTGTGAGATCCCCAACAATGTCATCCTCATCGACGCTTTCTCCAAGCTATTTGACGGATTCTCCATAGGTTCCAATGACCTCACCCAACTCACCCTGGGTGTAGACCGTGATTCAGAAATCATTTCTTTTGATTTTGACGAACGTGACGAAGGCGTAAAAGCCATGATTCGCCAAGCCGTGGAAGGCGCCCGGCGCAACCAGCGGCATTCCGGACTTTGCGGGCAGGCGCCATCAGATTATCCGGAAATGGCTGAATTCCTGGTGAAAATTGGCATTGACTCCATAAGCCTGAATCCGGATACCCTGCTCCGCACTACACAAACCGTGCTGGAGGTGGAAAAGAAAATGCAAAACTGAACGCGATCTGTATCATTGTCGGATTGAATCAGGGTAGTACAGCCAAAGCAAAACGCAGTATTTGTGCGCAAGTGTGAAACCCCGGCTATACTCTGTATTCCAACCGATGAGCGCAAGAAGCCTGTCTGACAGGATACTGATGAAAAACAGCATTCCCCTTTACCAGACATACCGCCAGCGACTGTCGCAAACCGAGCTGTTTCAGAATCTGCCGCTGGAAATCCTGGATGAAATGCTGGCCCATTTCCGCTTCGAATCCTGGAACAAGGGTTCCGTACATGACAGCCGCATCGCCATGCAGCGCTTCTACCTGGTTCTGGAAGGGCGCATGCAACTCACCAGAATCCATCCCGGCACCGGCAAACAAATCACCCTATCCATTCTAAAAGAAGGCGACATGTACGACGTGTTGACCCTTCTGGACGGCCAATACCACGATATCTCTCCCAGCGCCCTGGACGACCTCAAGTTGCTCTCCGCACCCATTGATGACGTACGCCAGTGGATAAAAAAACACCCGGAATTCAATGACAATTTCATGCCCTATCTCGGCAAGCGGATGCGGGATAGAGAAGCGCTGGCCGCCGACCTGGGACTATACGACGCGCACACCCGGCTGGCCCGGCTTGTCCTCAGATACGCAACCGGAGATGCGGCACAGGGGAATGGCGACAACGGCGGAATCGACGTCACCTTGCTACACGATCTGTCCAATGAAACCCTCGCCCACATGGTGGGCTCGGCCCGGCAGGTCGTAAACCGGCACCTTCAGGCCATGAAGAAAGACGGGATACTGCATATGGCCCATCGTCATCTCATCATCGACGATCTGGAAAAGCTCAAACAGGAAGCTGAAAACCTGCAGCTGCAACTGCAGACCAGCGATTCCACATAACCCTCTCCCGGACGAAAGACAACTACCGCTTTTCTCCCGGCATCTTTTTTCTTCTGTCACCTGCATGACAGTACAACGCTGTTCCGTTCCCTACTATTTCCTACCAAAGAGCCTGGCTTACCGGCAAGCCTTAATTGAAAGAGAGAAAAAATGCTTTTGGGAATCATTCTAATTTGGGCATTGACGGCAATGGGCCTGGTCATTGTCAGCTGGGTCGTGCCAGGCATACATGCAAGAACCAATGGGGATTTGTTGTTGGCAGCGCTTATCCTGGGCATTGCCAATGCGTTCATTCGGCCCATATTGTGGATTTTGACCTGGCCACTGACCGTGCTGTCTTTCGGCATTTTTGCATTGCTGATCAACGCTCTCATGATTCAGCTTACCGCCGAGCTGGTCCCCGGCTTTACAGTCAGGGACTTTGCCAGCGCCTTGCTTGGCGCAGTTATCATGATGTTGCTGGCAATTGCCGGCTTTATTTTGGTCGAATGGTTATTGTTTGACGGTGTGTTCTGGCTGCATATGGGCGCAGGCCGTTTTATTTTCCATATATAGCCGCTGTTGATCGAATACAGGTATACCCGTGGCCATCCTCACCCTCAATGCCGGATCATCCAGCCTCAAATTCAGCTTGCACAACAACATCCCGCCCCATGAAAAGCGTTGCCTGTTCCGGGGCAGTTTCAGCCATTTGGGTGGCGCATCCTCTATATTCAGCGTTTCCGATGGTCGCGGCAAGGTTCTGGAAAAGAAGGATACAGCTGTCACCAGTCATGCGCGGGGTGTGACGTACTTACTTGAGTGGCTTTTTGCATCATACCCTGACATACCCATTGATGCGGTGGGTCATCGTATCGTCCACGGCGGCAGTGCTTTCTCCGCACCAGTGCGTTTAACTGCCGATATTTTGCAACAGCTTTACCAACTGACGCCACTCGCACCATTGCATCTTCCCCTTGGCTTATCCATTGTAGAAATCCTGCAAACAGAATATTTGCACCTGCCCCAGGTGGCCTGCTTCGATACTGCCTTTCACCATGATATGCCCGCTTGCGAACAAATGTATGCCCTGCCCCGGCAGTGGTTTGCAAAAGGCATTCGCCGCTATGGGTTTCATGGCCTTTCATACGAATACATCGCCGCCACCCTGCCCGAGCATCTTGGTTCCGTAGCGGACGCCAGAGTCATCGTTGCCCATCTGGGCCAGGGTGCAAGCCTTTGCGCCATGTATAAACGCCAATCCATGGCCACAACCATGGGCTTCACTCCCCTGGATGGCATTCCCATGGCAACCCGCCCCGGGAGTCTCGATCCCGGCATCATTACCTATCTCGTCCGCGAGGAAAACATGGCCATCCGTGATATCGATCATATGCTCTATCACCAGTGCGGCCTGGCAGGGCTGTCTGGCGGCAGTGGCGACATGCTTGAGCTGCTGACTGACAACCGAGCGGAAGCAACGGAATCCATAGCATATTTTGCGCATCACACACACCGCGCCATCGCTTCCCTGGCGGCGGCACTGGGCGGACTGGACGCACTGGTTTTTACTGCCGGCATTGGCGAGAACGCCAGCACTATCCGTAGCGCCATCTGCGAGGCTGCAGAATGGATGGGCATCAAGATTGATCCCAAGGCCAATACTGAAAACAAAACCCGGATTAGTTCGGATAGCAGCAAGGTATCTGTCTGGGTGCTCCCAACAGACGAAGAACAGATGATCGCCAGGCATGTATATTCCGTGCTTCAGAACGAGAAAAAGAATGAACCCATTGGAAACAGCAAAGGAACATCTTAATGAATATATCTTCCAGCACATCACCGCTTTCCCAAGAAGAGCTAGAAACAATTCACGCATGGTGGCGTGCAGCCAACTATCTAGCGGTTGGTCAAATCTTCCTCCTGGACAACCCCTTGCTGGAAGAGCCGCTCAAGCCAGAACACATCAAGCCACGCCGTCTGGGTCACTGGGGAACGACGCCTGGCCTCAATCTTCTATACGCCCACATGAATCGGCTGATAGCGCAACACGGGCTAAATGCCATTTTTATTACCGGACCAGGTCATGGCGGCCCGGCGCTGGTGGCCAATACATGGATGGAAGGCAGCTACAGCGAACTGTATCCCCATGTTTCCCAGGACAAGGAGGGCATGAAACAGCTATTCAGACAGTTTTCCTTCCCCGGTGGCATTCCCAGCCATTGCGCCCCCGAAACCCCCGGATCCATCAACGAAGGAGGAGAATTGGGCTACTCCCTGTCTCACGCCTATGGGGCCATACTCGACAATCCGAACCTGCTCGCCCTGTGCGTGATTGGTGATGGGGAAGCAGAAACCGGCCCTCTGGCTACTGCCTGGCATGGAAACAAATTCATCAATCCTGCGCAGGATGGCGCCGTTCTCCCTGTACTGCATCTGAATGGCTACAAAATTGCCAATCCCACCATACTGGCGCGCATCGATCTGGGAGATCTGAAAAAGCTGTTTCAGGGATACGGATATCATCCTATCGTAGTCGAGGGTCATGAGCCGCTTCTTGTTCATCAGCAACTTGCAAAGGCTCTTGATCTGGCGATTGAAGAAATCGGCAACATCCAGCGACAAGCCCGGGAAAAACGCGCCCGCCACCTGCCTCGCTGGCCCATGATCATCCTGCGCACCCCCAAGGGCTGGACAGGCCCAGAGGAAGTGGACGGACACAGGGTGGAAGATTACTGGCGCGCCCATCAGGTGCCCATTCCCGCCGCCACCACGCCGGAACACATCAAAATCCTCGAAAGCTGGATGAAAAGCTATCGACCTGAAGAATTGTTCGACAAGGATGGCGGTCTCCAGGCGGAAATCGCCGCTCTGGCGCCTGAGGGAACGCGACGCATGGGAGCCAACCCCCATGCCAATGGCGGTTTGCTGCTCAAACCCCTTCATTTGCCAGACTACAAAAAATACGCCCTGCAAGTAGCGCAGCCTGGCGCTATACAGGGAGAAGCCACCAGAAAAATGGGGGAATATCTGCGCGATGTCATGCGGCTCAATACAAAATCAGCCAACTTTCGCGTCATGGGCCCGGATGAAACCGCCTCCAACCGGCTCTCCGCCTTGTTCGAGGTAACCAACCGGAGCTGGATGGCTGCCAGCTATGACTATGATGATCACCTGGCGGCAGATGGCCGCGTAATGGAAATTCTTTCCGAGCACACCTGTCAGGGGTGGCTGGAAGGTTATTTGCTCACCGGCCGCCATGGCTTGTTTTCTTGCTACGAAGCATTTATCCACATTGTGGACTCCATGTTCAACCAGCACGCCAAATGGTTAAAGGTATGCAGGGAAGTCGCCTGGCGCGCAGATATCGCCTCTCTCAATATCTTGCTGACCTCCCATGTATGGCGGCAGGATCACAACGGATTTTCCCATCAGGATCCTGGTTTTATCAATCATGTGGTCAACAAGAAAGCAGATATCGTGCGCGTCTATCTTCCACCTGACGCCAACAGCCTGTTGTATGTGACACACAAATGCCTGAACTCCCGCAATCTGGTAAACATTATCATTGCCGGCAAACAACCCGAGCCACAGTGGCTGAATATGGATGCAGCCATCAAACATTGCAGCACCGGCATAGGCATCTGGGAGTGGGCCAGCAATGACCAGGAAGGCGAGCCGGACGTCGTCTTGGCCTGCTGCGGCGACGTGCCTACGATAGAAACGCTGGCAGCCGTGGATCTGCTTCGTCAGTACGCGCCGGCGCTGCGCATACGGGTGATCAATGTCGTTGACCTGATGACACTACAACCTCGTGAAGAGCATCCTCACGGCCTGCCGGACAGGGACTTCGACGCCTTGTTCGGCACTACCATTCCTGTGATCTTTGCCTTTCATGGCTATCCCTGGCTGATTCACCGTCTCACTTACCGGCGCAAATTTCACCACCACTTACATGTGCGCGGCTATAAGGAAGAAGGCACGACAACCACACCTTTCGATATGGTGGTGCGTAATGATCTGGATCGATTCCATCTGCTCATGGATGTGGCGGACCGCGTACCAGCACTCGAGAAACAGGCCGGGCATATTCACCAGCATATGCTCGAAAAACTGGTGGAACACCGGGAATACATCATCAGCCATGGCGAAGACATGCCGGAAATACGCAACTGGAAATGGCCAACTGACATCTCTGGAGAAAGCTGAACAATGAACCCCAGCCCCTATGAACTGCGCCCCGACCTGCCTCCCGAGCTGGATGATCTGCGACTGCTGGCCCTGGATCTGCGCTGGTCCTGGAATCATGTAGCGGACAGCCTTTGGCAATGTGTGGATGAGGGATTGTGGCGGCATACGCACAATCCCTGGCTGATCCTGCAAACCGTCAGCCTGCAACGCTTGAAGACACTGGCAAATGACAAGGATTTCCGCCGCCTGCTGCAGAATCTGCGCGAGGAACAAAACAACACGCTACAGGCGGATACTTGGTTTTCCCATGCCCATGCAGACAATACGCTGCGGCCTAGCGCATATTTCTGCATGGAATACGGCATCAGCGAAGCATTGCCCCTCTATTCTGGCGGACTCGGAGTGCTGGCCGGCGATTACCTGAAAACCTGCAGTGAGCTTGGTGTGCCATTGCAGGCAATTGGCCTGCTCTACCAGCAGGGATATTTTCGCCAGGCGCTGGACAGCGATGGAAACCAACTGGCGTTCTATCCTTTCAACGACCCCACCCAGATACCCGTGGTGCCCGTGCGCACCAAGGAAGGGGAATGGCTGCGCATAACCATCCCGCTACCCGGACGAAAGCTGCGCCTGCGCGCATGGCAGGCCCAGGTTGGACGGGTGGTTCTGTACCTGCTCGACAGCAACGATCCGCTGAATGGCCCGGCGGATCGGGGAATCACCAGTGAACTGTATGGCGGCGGTTCCGAACGGCGCCTGCAGCAGGAGCTTGTTTTGGGCATCGGCGGTTACCGCCTGCTGCACGCCCTGCGCCAGGAACCGGAAATCTGTCACCTCAATGAAGGCCATGCTGCTTTTTCCATCCTCGAGCGCGCCAAAACCCATATGGAAAAAGAAGCCGTGAACTTCCAGACAGCATTGACCGCCACGCGCTCGGGCAATCTGTTTACCACACACACTCCGGTGGAAGCAGGGTTTGACCGATTCTCTACGACACTGCTGACTGATTACCTTCAACCCTGGGCAGATGAGGCTGACATCCCCATTGCTGAACTGTTGGCATTGGGCCGCAGCCGCCCCGACGCCGTCGATGAACCATTCAATATGGCCTGGCTCGCAATCCATGGAAGCAATGCCGTCAACGGCGTCAGCCGGCTGCACGGCAAGGTCAGTCGTCATATGTTCCGTTCCCTGTTTCCACGCTGGCCGGAGACGGAAGTGCCAATCCGCTCTGTAACCAATGGTGTGCATGTGTCCAGCTGGGATTCACCGGAATCCGACCGTCTCTGGACAGAGATCTGCGGAAAAGAGCGCTGGCGCGAAGATTTGCAGACGATCAGCGAAGCCGTGCGAAAGGTAACGGATACCGACCTGTGGGAAATGCGCGCACGCAATCGTCATCATCTCGTAGAATGGATCCAGAATAAACACGCACAATGCCTGTCTCAACCACAGGGCACAGGCATTGCACTGGATCCCAATGCCCTGACCCTTGGTTTTGCGCGGCGATTCGCCACTTACAAGCGCCCCAATCTATTGCTGCAAGACAAACAGCGACTGGCCAGATTGCTTACACAAACCGACCGGCCCGTACAACTGGTGATCGCAGGGAAAGCCCATCCACAGGACAGGGACGGACAAGCCCTGATCCGCGAATGGATTCACTTCATCAATGACTTCCAATTGCAACAGCATATCGTATTCCTGGTGGATTATGATCTGCTTATTGCCGGCCATCTAATTGAAGGCGTGGATGTGTGGATAAACACCCCCCGCCGTCCCTGGGAGGCCTGTGGAACCAGCGGCATGAAAGTGCTGGTCAATGGCGGCCTCAACCTTTCCGAGCTGGATGGCTGGTGGGCCGAGGCCTGGCGGCCGGAAGTGGGCTGGGCGCTTGGCGATGGGCAAGAGCATGATGCCGACCCCGGATGGGATTACCAGGAAGCACAATCCCTGTATGACTGCCTTGAACAACAGGTAATACCGGAGTTCTATCAAAGGGACGCCCATGGCGTGCCGGAAGCCTGGATACGCCGCATGCGCAGCAGCATGGCGGAGCTGACGCCAGCTTATTCCAGTAACCGAATGGCGCGGGAATATGTAGAAAAATACTATCTGCCCATGGCGCGGCAATTCAGGAAACGCTGCTCCCAAAACAGCACAGCGGCAAAAGACATTGTTGCCTGGAAACAAAAGCTGAAACAGCATTGGCAAGCGATCCATTTTGGCAACATACAGATCATCAGCAACGAGAAGTTCTTCTATTTTCAACTTCCGCTCTATCTTGACGATCTCGATCCATCGATGGTGCGGGTGGAGCTCTATGCCGACCCTGTCGAAGGAGAACAAGCGGAAATTCATCCCTTTCGCCGTGTGGAAAAACTTGCGGGTGCCGTCAACGGTTATCTGTATGAAGTAAGCGTCGCCATCCAACGGCCTGTTTCGGACTACACGGCGCGGGTGCTTCCCCACCATGCAGACGTACAAGTGCCGATTGAGACGAATCTCATTCTTTGGCAGCGTTAGCGCGATACCTACGGAATCTTATCCAGGCGATGGAAAAAGCCAGCAGCACAATGCCCGCAGCCAGGGGAATCAACACCCACATATAGGCTTCCATATAGGCAACCAGCAATGTCGCCAGACTCATAAACAATCCAAGAACAACAAAACGCCAGCCGATATAGACCCCGGCCATATAGGTGGACAAAGACAACACCATCAGCAGCGACAAGGCGGTTGCATCATTGTCAAAACGCCCAATCTGGTTCAGCAGAAATATTGTCTTGATGGCGATAAACACAGCCGCCCAATGCAGGATTTGCTGCCGGACAAAAGCATAACCATCAATTTCATTTCGCTTGTAACGCGACCATTCGGAAACAATGGCCGCAACAGCAAATACAGGAATCACCCACAACCAATAGTGATAACTGCGCACAGAGGCGAAATTGGTATAGGCCACACCAATAAAACACAAAACCAGCAGCAAACTGAGTATCGCTTCATTAATGAAAATACGATGAAACCAACCATGTGGGTCATGGAATACAGAAGCAGTTCCGGTGTGTTTGTCATCCATTGCTCTTTCTTCCCGTCATGGGGCGTTAAAGTGAACAGAAACCTCAGCCCGTCCCTGCTGTTCGAGAAAGCCGCAAACCCAATCCACCTCCTGGTAGTCGCCGCTGACAACAACCAGATATGCGCCGCCCGATATCAGGCATTTGTAACAATGCAAGTTCTCCTCTTGCACGCCAAGCTGGCGCAGATCGTCATCCAGTGCGGACGTCCCTTCCGCGGCCACTTTTCCTTCCTGGGTGTTTTTTCCCAGCAGTGATATCCGGCCAGACGCAATGCCCGCGCCCACGAGCATTTCCACGGCTTCTCCAGCATCCGAATATTTGGTGAATACAGCAATACAGCTGCTCGCTTTTTCCATCTCTTTTCAACTGTAAGCAGGTTGTTTCCTGCGGGCTGAAAAAAGCTTAGAAGACAGGAAGCCTGGATGCTGTCACCTATGTGACACAAACCACTTGGGTAACCCACTGATCCCGAGCATGCATTCCTGCAATACGGGCTGTCAGAGTATCCCTGCTGCCTGGAACGCCGTCTGCAAATCGGCCAGCGCCTCCATATCCCAGTCTGCCTTTGCAATACCTTTTGGCCAGGGAGCCCCCGGCAGAAATCGCCCCGTACGCACCAACGCAGTTCCCATACCCATGGCAGCCGCTCCGGCAATATCAGTATCCGGCCTGTCTCCGACCATAATGCAGTCATCCGCCGACACAGCCAGGCGCTCCAAGGCCATTTC
The DNA here is from genome assembly GCA_027068795.1 of Sedimenticola sp. Classification (GTDB taxonomy): domain Bacteria; phylum Pseudomonadota; class Gammaproteobacteria; order Chromatiales; family Chromatiaceae; genus Thiolapillus. The sequence continues at coordinate 35,145 of JAMOMB010000090.1, forward strand.
ATACAGAAACCTGTGTGGCTTGCCGATAACCATGGCTTTTTGTCCCGTGGCCATTTCGAAGGGAGCAAGCAGGGCGCCACCACCGGGGAGCGTCTGTTTCTGGCCATCGGCCCATGAATCCACACTGGCGTCTGGATTGGTTCCTACCAGCCGGGCCTTGCGGGAAAGCACAAGATTAATGCCTGTAGTCAATGTTTCATAATCAAGCCCCGGGCCTTCACCAACAACTACAAAGTCGGCCCGACCCGAATCCTCCGTCCCCAGTTTCGCCAGCGTTTCATGAAGCGTCTTTGCGCCAACCGCAAAGTAGCGAAACCCAGGCTTCTGTTGATTCAGCCAAAGCGCGGTGGCATCGGCCGAAGTCAATATTCTCTCGGCGCACATATTCTGAAAGCCCATTTGGGTGAGCCGATCCGCCACTTGTGACGGTGAACGCGTGGGATTGTTGGTGATAAACAGGTGCTTGTGCCGCGAAACCTGTTGCACAAATTCCCGCGCTCCCGGGAGTACTTTGTCCCCGTGATAGAGCACTCCATCCATATCGAGCAAGAATGCTGTCATATTGCGTCGATCCACTATGGTTGCATTGATTTTCCGCTTTCCAGACAGCGGACAAAAAAATGGAAAACACTTCCCCGAATAACAAAAAAACCCTAAGGCAACAATGCCTTAGGGTTAAGATTTGGTAGCGGGGGCAGGATTCGAACCTACGACCTTCGGGTTATGAGCCCGACGAGCTGCCAGACTGCTCCACCCCGCAACTGACCGAGCACATTCTACTTAAAATGCCGGCTTTGGCAAGCATTATATTCGATGATTTCACCAGGGTAAAAAATGGAGCCCCGGCGGAACTGCCGGGATTCCATTTGGACGAAGCCCGGGGGCTGTACAATCAGCGGCACTCGCCGATAGAACCCACCGCGCAGCGGCGGCCGTCGGTCCAGATGGCATTGTCAAACTTCGCCTTGATCAGGATGGCGCCAGTCAGATTCGCCCCCCGCAGATTGGCGCCGCTCAGGTCGGCGTCCAGCAAATTGGTATCCATCAGATTGGCCATAGTCAGGTTTGCTTCCTGGAAATTGACGCCATGCAGATGCGCACCCTGCATATTCGCCAACATCAGATTAGCGCCTTTGAGGCTGGCCAGCTGCAAGATGGCGTAGGACAGATTCGCCCCCTGCAAGTTCGCCTTGTCCAGACGCATGGAAGCCATGGAGGCATTGTGCATATCGACGCCAGGCGCCTGCAATCCAACACGTATTGCCCAGGAACACTGGGCGTCCGGCTCGAGCTTGCACAGGGTGTTGATATCTTTTAACTTGCTGATATCTTCCGTCCAGGCATGAGCTGTTACCACGCCCCCGATGAACAAAGCCAGAGCAATCAGAAACCGCCAGTGACGATGAGTGGATATTGACATTAGTACTCTCCCCTAAGATAACATTGAAACGACATTGCAGCAGGCACCAAGTGTGACCTCCTAGACTGTCATTGGAACACAAGCTGGCAAGCATTTGTGGCTAATGGCCACATAAAAAAAACTATAGCAGAAATAATTCTTTCCGGCACAGCTGTTTCACCATCATGAACCTGCAATAGGCCTTAAGGAAGCACTGACCATCCCGACGCAGACCGGGATTGAATGCCCCGATACTGCCGCCTCATTCCGGCATACGCCGGAATGAGGCGGCAAGATTTGTTCAGAACCTCCCTAAGCGATCATTATAGTAACGCCAAAACCTTGAAGAATACCGAAAAAGACCAATTTTCAAGCGAGAGCCTATTGGGTTCATATTATTCATCCGGCAACAGGAGCAATACAACTATGACTGACCTGCAGAAAATGGAAATTGAACGATATCGTGGCGAAATGGTGGAGAACATTCGGGAACTGGTTGACAAGTATCTGAGTATTTCCAATTGGGATATTCCCGAAATCGATGAGCAAAAAACCATGGCTTACATTCTTCAGGTGTTCCGGGAAGCCCTCGATGATCTCGAGGAGGAATGGAAAACCAAGAAAGCGCCTTAGCCTGCCCCGAACAGCTGCCGGAAGTTGGCAGCTGTCTGCTTTGCCAATGCTTCGGTTTCCATGCCGCGCAACTCCGCAATGGTCTCGGCAATCCGATACAGGTATTTTGGCTCATTTGGCTTGCCACGATACGGCGCTGGCGCCAAATAGGGCGAGTCGGTTTCAATGAGCAATCTGTCCAGGGGCACCCTGGTCGCTACATCCCGCAGCTCCCGGGCGCTATTGAACGTGACGATACCGGAGAAAGAGATATAAAACCCCATATCCAGCCCGGCGCTGGCCATGTCCCAGCTCTCGGTGAAACAATGCAGCACCCCGCCCGCCCGCACTGCCTTTTCCTCCGCCAGAATCTTCAGTGTCTCCTGGCGGGCATCACGGGTGTGCACGATAAGCGGCTTGCCGGCTTCGATGGCGGCCCGAATATGAGTGCGAAAACGCTTGCGTTGCCAATCCAGATCCCCTTGGCTGCGAAAAAAGTCCAGTCCGGTTTCGCCAATGGCCACATTGCGCGGATGCGCGGCCAGCTCCAGCAAGTCTTCGATGCTTGGTTCACGACGGTCAAAATCATTGGGATGTACGCCCACAGAGACTGAGATATCCTCATAGGGCGAGACCAGAGCCAACATCTGCGGATAGCTCTCCAGATCGATACTCACGCATAACAGATGCCCCACACCGGCATCCCTGGTATGCTGCATGAAGTTGGAAAAGCTGTTTTGATATGGTGAAAGATCCACCCGGTCCAGGTGGCAATGGGAATCGATGAGCACTACATGGTATCCGTGGGTTTGTCCAGCTCCAGCATGCCGGCAAGGTGCAACTCGATCTTGTTGCGCGTGGCTCCTTCGTCATGGGGGCCAAACTGTACGCCGATGCCGGCGGTACGATTCCCCATGGCGCCTACTGGAGTGATCCAGATTACCTTCCCCGCTACCGGAACGCGCTCCGTTTCATCCATGAGATTCAACAGGATGAAGACATCATCTCCCAATTCGTATTTCTTGATGGTTGGAATAAACAATCCACCATTCTCTACAAAAGGCATATAGGCACGGTACAAGGTGTCCTTGTCCTTGATGGAAAGGTTGATGATGCCTTGTTGGAATCCTGGCATGGCCATGGTCAGCTCTCTCCGTTTGCTATGCGGCCCCATTCCAGCAAAACGCTTTCCAGAGCCAGTTGTGGATTCAGGTTGTTGCTGCTCATGCGCTGTATTTCATGAAGCCTGTCGAGCAGTTGATAGAGGAGCTTCAAGTCTAACCGCTCGGGCAGGCTTTGCAAGAGGGGGAAGGCATCTTCTGCGCAATGTGTCATCTTCTGACGAACCAGGGCCGTCACCCAGGTGTTTACATAGCGCAACAAGGATGGCAGCTCACAGTCTTTCAACCAGGCTTCACTGGCCGATACGGCAGAGATTTGTCCCGCAACGATTGCCACAAAATCTTTCAGCAAGCGGTTGTGTCGCTCCAGCTCCCCGCTTTCGATCAATGCGGGAATACGCAAGGGCGCGCCATTGGCAAGGCGCAGCAACTGCAACGCATGCTCTGGCGGCGCCTGGATATTGCCTTCCATCCAGGCGATGGCGTCTTGTTCCGATGGAAGAGCGAATCTCAGACACTGGCAGCGGCTGCGAATGGTGACAGGAAGCCTGTCGACCTGGGCGCTGAGCAGGATGATGAGCGTTCCCTCGATAGGCTCTTCCAGGGTTTTTAGCAAAGCATTTGCCGCCGCCTGGCTCATGCCGTCGGCCGGATCAATGATGAACACCCGATATGCGTCTCCTCCCACGGAAAGAGTATTTCCGGCAACCAGTTCCCGCACCGCATCAATACCGATTTGGGTTTTTCCTTCTTCAGGAAGAAGCAGACGCAAATCCGGATGGTTTCCGGCCGCAAGCAAAAGGCACTGCCGGCATGCTCCACAGGCCAGGCCAGTCGCCTGCGGCTGTTCACACAGTAGGCTTGCCGCCAGTTGGCGGGCAAACCCGCTCTTGCCTACGCCCTGGGGCCCGGCGAGCAGCAGGGCATGCGGCAGCCGCCCTTGCTGGAGGGACTGCTGAAGACAATGCCAGCTGTCCAAATGCCAGGGGAGTATCGCCGTCATCCTGCATGATTCCGCAAAAAGTGATTCACCGTGCCGCGAATCTGCGCCAACACTTCATCCAGATCAAGAGAAGCATCGATGATCCTGATACGCTCCGGCTCCTTTCGGGCAAGCGCAAGATAGGATTGCCTGACTCTGCGGAAAAATTCCAGGGCTTCACTTTCAAAGCGATCCGGGGCCGAGCGTTTTTCCGCCCGCGCCAGACCCAGCTCCACCGGCAGATCCAACAACAAGGTAAGATCAGGCTTGAAACCTTTTTGCACCCAGTCTTCCAGCACCTGGATGCGGGAAAAGGCGATCCCCCTTCCCCCGCCCTGATAGGCATAGGTGGCGTCGGTGAAGCGGTCACACAGCACCCATTGCCCCTGGTTGAGGGCTGGCAGAATCTTTTGCTGCAAATGTTCGGCGCGGGAGGCGAACATGAGCATCAGTTCCGTATCATCAGCCATGCCAGTGTGTTTGTGTCCCAGTAGCAAGCGGCGCAGATCTTCCCCCAGCGCCGTACCGCCAGGCTCGCGGGTTTCCAGGTACGTCTTGCCCGCCTGCCGCACCAGCAGCCGCAGCTGGGCCATGCAGGTGGTTTTCCCCGCACCTTCAATGCCTTCCAGAGTGATGAATGAGCCTCGATCCACTATTTTTTCAACTGGTATTTGCGTACCGCCGCATTGTGTTGCTTCAGGGTAGCAGAAAACTGGTGGCTGCCATCACCCTTGGCGACAAAGTACAGCGCTTTTTCGTCCACCGGGTTGACCACGGCGAAGATCGACTCCCGACCGGGCATGCAAATGGGCGTTGGCGGCAGGCCGCGAATCACATAGGTGTTGTAGGGAGTGGGCTCACGCAGATCCTTGCGGCGTATATTCCCCTTGTAGCGCTCCCCCATGCCATAGATTACCGTCGGATCCGTCTGCAGTTTCATGCCTTTTTTCAGGCGCCGGAGAAACACCCCGGCAATGCGATCTCTTTCCCCTGCCCTGCCGGTTTCCTTTTCCACGATAGAGGCGAGAATCAGCAGTTCATAGGGACTTTTCAGAGGAAAGTCTTCCGGTCGCTGGGCCCAGGCCTGAGCCAGCGTTTCCTCCATGCGCGCATAGGCCCGCTTCAGCAGGTCAAGATCGGAAAAGCCTCTGGGGTAAAGATAGGTATCCGGGAAAAAGCGGCCTTCCGGATGCTCCCCCTCATGCCCCAGGCGTTGCATGATCTCTTCGCCGCTCAGGCCTTTCAGGCTGTGATGCAACTCAGGCTGCCCATGAACAGCCTGCATCATTTGCGCAAAAGTCCAGCCTTCGACCAGGGTAACAGAATGGCTGATGGTCTTTCCCGCCACCAGCAA
>JAMOMB010000091.1 GCA_027068795.1 Sedimenticola sp.
GGCCGGCTTGACAGCCAGGATGTCGTCAGAACCCAGATTGCTCCAGTTCTTGCCGTCCAGGGAATGCAGGATCTGCAATTTGCCGGCGGTGTTGAAAGCACCCCGGTACGGCAGGGTCACCAGCATCTCCACATCCAGCAAGCCGTTGATGACATCACCCTCGGAATTGATGACTTCAACCACCAGTACATCGGAAGCCAGTTTGCTGCCCTTGTCGGCCGCGGCCTTGGCGGCATCCGCCGGATTTTCGCCATCCTTCACTTCCGCCAGGGAAGCACGGAAGCTGGTATAGGGCATGATCATGTCCAGCACAAAACCGGACCGGGTCATGACGCTGACGCTACGGATGGGAGCGACGCCGTAATTCGGCCTGAAGAGATAGGTGTCTTCACCCGACAGCTCATCCATCACTACCTTGCGGTGCGCCTCATCCCAGATGCCGGCCTTGTTGACAGCCTTGGTCATGGAATACCGCTGCGCAATACCGCGCTGGGAAGGCGCAATCTCGTTGTTCAGGCGGGTCATGGAAGGATTTACCAGGCTGTAGTAGAGGATATCCTCCACCGTCGCATATATCATTCCCTCCTCATTGACCTGCAAGTAAGGCAGGTCAAGGATAACCAAGCCATCCTCTACCATTTTCGGGTCCGGCAGGGCCTCATGCTCTTTCACATTGCCTGTGCCCAGGATGCTGTCCGGCGCGACCAGGGAGCTGATTACACCATTGCTCTTGCGGTTGTGGCAGCTCTCGCATTCCAGGGCCTCGGTAGAAGGCCGGGTGTTGTGCGACATGAGGTAGTGGTTGATTTCAGTCCATACTATTGCCACATCCGGGTTGGCCACACCCTTGCTGGCAAGCAGCTTGTCATAGATCTTCTTCAACGCCTTGAAGCCTTCGTAGGTTTCCGGATCACCGTAACGCAAGCTGCCATGGGAAATGCGTGCAGACACTTCCAGCACCACTTCTCCTGTATCCGGATCCTTGACCTGACCCACCTCGGTGCCATCTTCCTTTATCACATGCTCGAACACACTGTTGCGCTCGGTCTTGGTCAGCACCCGCTCACTGTTCTTGTCCTTCCAGAAATAGCGGTCCCGCGGGTTGTAGGGCACGATACGCAACTTGCCATCCTCTTCCCGGCGGTATTTGTAGAGGATCTGCAACTCGCGTCCGCGGTTTTTCTTGTTGGTAATGTGGCAGGCCTGGCAGGAAATTTCATCCAGATGGGTCTGGGTGATGCTCTCCAGCTCCTCTTTTGCGTAACCACGCAGGTCACCGCCGAACTTCCACAACGCCAGATGTGCTTCCGCCATGTTCTTGTGACCGGAAGGAGAGATAGGCGCTGGGCCGGTGTCATGGCAGTAGAGGCAGGATTTTGCCTGGGGCTGGTAGTCCCGGCTGTCCTGCACGTTCATGTCCGAGTTGCCCTTGAGGAAGTTGTGATCCGCATCCAGATCCACGCTTTCCCAGGATTCCCGGTAGTAGTTGCGGGCATGGCAGGCGTTGCAGCTCTGGATTTCCCTTGATTCGCCATTGGCTTCGGTAAAGATCTTGCCAAAGTGGACATCATCCTTGTAGTCATCGACGATCATGCCGTCTTCGTCATACACCGCAGCGGCATCCTCGCCAAAACCATAGTAGCCGCGGCGGGAGTTGCTGGTGCTGTGACATTGCATGCAGGTGTCATTGGAAGGAAAACCCATCATGGGAATGGATACCTTGCCATCCTTGTCGAACGCCGCCGGGTTCCAGGTCAGGCGCGGCTTGCCGTCCTTGTCCAGATCCAGCTCATACTCCACATCCATGCCATGGCGCCCCTCTTCCACGACGATGTTTTTCTTGGCCACGGTCACCAGGTTGGTATCCTTGTTGACGCCTTCGGGATGCCTGATATTCAGGTATTCCAGTATCGCCGTAGCGTTGTAGCGGAAAAGGCCCTTGTCGATCATGTTGTCACGACGCAGCGTTCTCCACAGGTCATAGCCATCCGGTCCATCTTCCACTTCCAGCCGTTTGTCGAAAATCTGCAGCCGATTCTGGTCGATGTGGCACATGAGGCAGTCATTTTCCACCACACCGCTCTTCTTCCAGTCCCACTGGGCGACCACACTGGAATCAACAACCTTGTTATCGGAATTGGTGCCACGATTATAGTAATCGCCATCAAAACGCTTTACGGTGTTCGGATCCACCTCATCGTAGCGGCGCCCCTGGCGGTCTTTTTCCATCCAGCCGCCACCGCTGTGGCATCCCTCACAGCGCATGATGATGCCCGCGGCGCCATAGTCGGCAAAGTCGTCCGCAGAAGCATTGTTCTTCTTTGCCAACTGCTCCGGGTTATCCCCTCCCATGCAGTTGTAACCACCAAAATACCCCGGCCCTACCAGCTGGGGCAGGCCTATGCGAGCACCAAAATCGTCATCTGTTTCATCCCTGCCCTGCTCGATATGAAAGGAATGGGTAATGGACTCATAGTCGTGGCACTGACCACAGGTGGTGCGGGGACTGTACGGCTCACCACTTTTCAGCACATGCTTGCCTGCCTCATCCAGAAGTGGAATAGCCGGATGCAGCGCCTCTTCATCGACTGCCTGCCCCCAGGCAGGAGCAATTGCCACAACAAGGATTGCCATCAATGCCCCAATGGACATTCGCCGTACTGTCTTCATTACTTTCCCCCGGTTTTGGTTTTTCCAGGCTCCACATTGCTCTGGGCAAGCGGAACCCTCACATCAGATCACGAAGCCATGGCAACATTGATGCCAAACAAAAGTGTTTTTGTAATATCAGTGACTTGCTACTTGAAGCAATTCTGCCTGAAGCCCGAAACAGGGGCATATGCCACAGGCGACCGGGGCAAATCACACAGTCTGGATGAGTCAAAATTGACAATGGCAAGCATTGTTCATACGGTAGGCGACCTGCATGAACAAGATACTCATCATTGAAGACGAGCAGGTCATTCGCAACGCAGTGAAAAAGCTGTTGGTGCGCAATGGCTATGCCGTGGATACCGCCGAATCCGTCGAGGAAGCCCTGGGCGGCTACGACCCTGGCAACTACCAGTTGCTGATCGTGGACATTCGCCTGCCCGGCAAGCCCGGCACGGAGATGATTGCCCTGGCCGGGGGCGTCCCCGTGCTGATCATGACCAGCTACGCCAGCGTGCGCTCTGCCGTGGACGCCATGAAACAGGGAGCAGCGGATTACATCGCCAAACCGTTCGATCACGAAGAATTGCTGCTGGTAATCAAACGGCTGCTGCGCCAGCACCGCGATGCCCGCACCACCCGGGCGCTCAAATCCGATCTGGCGCAGGCCTATCCCGTCACGGGCATGATCGGCGACTGCCCGGCCATGCTGAAAGTGCGCAATGAAATCAAAAAGGTTGCCCCAACCGACGCTTCCGTCCTCATCCTTGGAGAATCAGGAACCGGAAAAGAACTGGTGGCAAGAGCCATTCATGAACAGAGCAACCGCAGCAAAGCACCCTTCATTACCGTCAATTGCGCCGCCATTCCCGAGTCCCTGGTCGAGTCAGAACTGTTCGGCCATACCAAAGGCGCATTCACCGGCGCGGAAAAAGCGCGTACCGGCATGATTCAGGCGGCGGACGGGGGCACCCTGTTTCTGGACGAAATCGGCGAACTGCCCGTCGGCGCCCAGGCGAGATTGCTGCGGGTGCTGCAGGATGGGGAAATGCGCAAGATCGGCTCAGACCAGTTGCAGCAGGTGGATATCCGTCTGCTGGCCGCGACCAACCGCAACCTGAAGCAAATGGTGCAGGAAAACAGCTTCCGCAGCGATCTGTATTTCCGCCTGCAAGTGGTGGAAATCAACCTTCCCGCCCTGCGCGAACGCGAGACGGACATCCTCAGCCTTTCCCATGAACTGCTGAGGCAGACCTGCAAGCAACTGAATCGCCCGCTGCTGACCCTGCCCGATACAGCCCTGGACGCCATTCGCAGCTACCATTGGCCAGGCAACGTGCGGGAGCTGAAAAACGCCATCGAACGGGCCGTGATCCTCGCCGACGGCAATGAAATATCAACCGAACTGCTGGGCATCGAACCCGGCAACAGCGGCAACCAGCCGACGGCGGATGATTTGTCTTTGGAAGATTACTTCAAACGATATGTACTCACCCACCAGACCGAAATGACCGAAACAGAGCTGGCCAAAAGGCTCGGCATCAGCCGCAAGACACTGTGGGAACGGCGGCAGAAGCTGGGCATTCCCCGCACAGGCGGCGCAAATCCACGCATGAAAACCGGCAACCCGCCATGAGCTGGGGAAAATGCATCAAATTCGGCCTGAATAGCAAATGGCGATCTCTTTGACTCCTGAGTCCGTCGCCAAGATCTCGCATGTAGGGCAAGCCCTATAAATTGTGGTTCCGGCGCAGGCCGGAATTCAATAGACTCTGCCGGGAGTATTTTTTCACCCGGCAAGACAGAATGAGTGAGGTGCAGTAACACTACGGGAACGAACCATACCGCCGCTGGCGTGGAAAGTTGAGATGGACAGGTCAAAACATGTCAGCCCGGGTATTCCGCCCAGTCACCGGAAAACGGAGATAAGCGCATGTTATCTATGGATGTTGTTGGAATATTGGCAAAGTACAGGGTGTAACCGGGCCACGGCTTGCGTCCGGCTAGGCACCTCATAGAAAAACAAAAGCATGAACCGCAAAAACACAGGATTGGCGCTTATTGCCGGCACCATATTCATTTGGTTGACCGATAGAATTTCAGGAGCAATTTCTACTTGTTTCGGAAAGCTATATTGTGGGAGGCGCTATATGCAGCCAGTAGATGGTATTGTCGGAGATAGCGCTTGCGGATTTAATGCCGACATGTACCTTGCAGCCTTCCTCATTGCAATGTTTCTGACCGGCATCGCCCTTTTTATTGCTTCTAACGGAAAGCCATAAAAACACCCATCAGCCCTGCCTGGGAGCCGACATTCCTTCAACGAGAAACGAGCGGATTTGGCGGCACTTTCGCCAACGGGTGCACGTCATCAACCAAATCGCCCGACACGGCCCGCCGGAAAGCCCTGCAAAAGAACCAGCTCCTCCCACCGGAGTTCCCCAGCATAAAGTCGTTACCAAACCACCCACATGACGTTACCTTTCGTAACGAATCAACTGTTTTCCCCCGCTTAGCGGTGACATGTTTCCCGCAACAGCACGGTTTGGACATCTGGCGTATATCTTGCCTGCCTTGTTTCTGATGCCACCAGCGCAATGTGGCAATCAGAAAAAAACAATCTACCTCCCATTTAATTAGAGAGAGTAAATCCGATGAGCAAACACGCTTCGTACTGGAAAGCGAACCTGCGCCTGGTGTTTGGCTGCCTGGTGGTGTGGTTCCTTGCCTCGTTCGTGTTCGGCATTTTACTTGCCGAACAATTGAACAGCATCCGTCTTGGTGGTTATAAACTAGGCTTCTGGTTTTCCCAGCAAGGTTCCATCTACACCTTCGTGGCCCTGACTTTTTTCTACGCCTGGCGTGCAAACAAGTTGGATCACGAATTTGGCGTCCGCGAAGAATAAGGGGAATCATTGATGGATCTTCAAACACTTACCTATATCGTGGTTGGCGCCACCTTTGCCCTGTATATCGGCATCGCCATCTGGGCCCGCGCCAAATCCACAAGCGATTTCTACGTTGCCGGCAAGGGCATTCCACCAGTGCTCAATGGCATGGCCACGGCTGCCGACTGGATGTCTGCCGCTTCCTTCATTTCCATGGCCGGCCTCATCGCCTTCTATGGCTATGGCGGCTCCGTATTTCTCATGGGCTGGACAGGCGGCTATGTACTGCTGGCCATGCTGCTGGCACCCTATCTGCGCAAGTACGGCAAGTTTACCGTACCCGAGTTCATCGGCGACCGCTACTATGGCCGTTCAGCGCGCATCCTGGCGGTGCTGTGCCTGATCATTGCCTCCGTGACCTATGTCATCGGCCAGATGAAGGGCATCGGCGTGGCCTTTTCCCGCTTCCTGGAAACCGACTATGACACCGGCCTGTACATCGGCATGGGCATCGTGTTCATCTATGCGGTCATGGGCGGCATGAAAGGCATCACCTACACCCAGATCGCTCAATACTGTGTGCTGATCTTCGCCTATACCGTTCCCGCCGTGTTCATTTCCATGCATTTGACCGGCAATCCCATTCCCCAACTGGGCCTGGGCAGCAAGATGGCGGATGGCAGCGGCATGTTCCTGCTGGACAAGCTGGATGAAACCCTGAAGGGACTGGGCTTTGCGGAATACACGACGAATGCGCGACTTAGTACATTCAATATGTTCGTCTATACCATGTCCCTGATGATCGGCACCGCCGGTCTGCCCCATGTCATCATGCGCTTCTTCACCGTACCTCGCGTGCGGGACGCCCGCGCATCCGCCGGCTGGGCGCTGGTATTCATCGCCCTGCTCTACACGGTCGCTCCTGCTGTTGGCGCCATGGCTCGCATGAACCTCATGGACACCATCCAGCCCGCTCCCGGCCAATGGCTGGAAGTGGAGCAACGCCCCCAGTGGTTCAAGAACTGGGAAAAGACCGGGCTGCTGAAGTTCGAGGACAAGAATGGCGACGGCAGGATCCAATATGTTGCCGACAAGGAAAAGAATGAAATGGTGAAGGTTGACCGGGACATCATGGTACTGGCCAATCCGGAAATCGCCAAGCTCCCCAATTGGGTGGTCGCCCTGGTCGTCGCCGGCGGTCTGGCGGCGGCATTGTCCACGGCGGCAGGCTTGCTGCTGGCGATATCCTCATCCATATCCCATGATTTGCTGAAAGGAGTGTTCGCGCCCAATATTTCCGAAAAAGCGGAGCTCATGGCCAGTCGCATCGCCATGGCGGGAGCCATCGCTGCCGCGGGATATCTCGGGTTGCATCCGCCGGACTTTGCAGCCGGGACGGTGGCCCTGGCCTTTGGCCTGGCGGCATCGTCCATCTTCCCCGCGCTGATGATGGGCATCTTCTCCAAGACGATGAACAAGCAAGGCGCAATGGCCGGAATGCTGGTAGGCATCGGCATTACCCTGTTCTATGTATTCCAGCACAAGGGGATTTTCTTTATCGCCGACTGGAAATACCTGGAAAGCTGGGGCAGCAACTGGTTCATGGGTATTGAACCCAACGCTTTTGGCGCCATTGGCGCGGTATTCAACTTTGCCACCGCATTCCTTGTGAGCAAGGTGACCGCACCGCCACCGGAGCACATCCAGCACATGGTCGAGGACATTCGCGTTCCTTCCGGCGCGGGTTCTGCAACCGGGCACTGATGTAGCGCCAGGCAAACGGAAAAAGGCTCCTCCCAACGGCGGAGCCTTTTTCTTTCATTCTTTGCTATTCGCCCGGCAACCCAATATATTGGATTAACAAAATAGACTGATCTCGGGTCGGTTAAGCGGAACATGGCATAACAACACACAATGAAGCTACTCAAGCGTTTTTATCAATCCAGCCTGCATATCAAACTGGCCGTTATTCTCGCCCCCCTGCTCGCCATTGGCGGTTACATTCTTGCAGGCATCTATCTCGATGAGAAAATCGAGGAACAGCCGGGGACGGCAAAAGCCATGCAGTTGCAGCCGGGCTGTCGTCTGCTTACCCATGTCTGTGAATTGCTGCACCGGGAAATCGCAGCCAACATCGCCATCGAGGAAAAACAGGGCGCCCAGCTGGTTTATCTGGCCACCAGCGTACCCCTTCGCGGGGCGCTGCTGTCTGTGGGAGAAGGGGCGCCCGCATCCATGCGCAGCCGCGGCACAGCAAAGCGTTGGGTGCTGGAATTGCAGGAGCCCGTGGCGGAGAATGCTGTTGTCCGCCTGGCGCTGGCGACTGACAAGAACCATTTCTTCGCCGAGATACCTGTGAGCAGATAGGCGGCGGACATGGAAATCGAGCTTCAGGAAATTCATGACTTTATCGCGGCAATCCCGCCTTTCGACCGGCTTCCGGAAAACATATTGCATTCCCTCACTTCCGCCCTGAGGATTCAATATGTGCGGCGCGGTGGGGATATTCCCACGGGAAATGACGCTACTCCCACACTGCATATTCTGCGCCAAGGCGCCATGGCCCTGTATTCCGGCAAGGGCAATCTCATGGGGATGCTGGGAGAAGGCGACATTTGCACCAGCTTTTGCGCAGCCGAGACCATGCCCGATTTCTACATCAAGGCAACGGAAGATACCTTGCTGTACAGCATTCCCTGTGACCAACTGTCTCACCTGATGGAAGATGATCCATCAGTGCTGCATTTCATTCACCACTCCGCGGCACAACGCCTGAAAGAAGCGGTATCCGCCATGCAGGAACAAAGCGGCTCCAGTCTGCTGCACACCTACGCCGGCGACATCTGCCGGGGCGAACTGGTTACCACCGCTCCCGGCGCATCGATCCGCGATGGCGCACGCCTGATGACGGAACACGGCGTTTCTTCCCTGATTCTGATGCAGGACAACCAGCCCGTTGGCCTGGTTACCGACCGGGACATCCGGCAACGTTGCGTGGCGAAGGGGCTTTCCTTCGATTCGCCTCTGGCGGACATCATGACCAGAGACATCATCAGCCTGGGAGCCAGCGAAAGCCTGTTCGACGCCCTGCTGGTGATGACCCGCGAACAGGTACACCATTTACCGGTTTTCGATGACAGCGGATTAAAAGGCATTATCACCACCACGGACATCATGCGTCAGGAAGGACTGAGCGCGGTGCATCTTACCGGCACCATTCGCAAGGCAGAATCCCTGGAAGCCCTCATCGACGCAAGCAGGATGCTGCCCCGCATCCAGTTGCAGCTCACCACCATGGGCGCTGATCTGCACCACGTCGGCTATGCGGTAACCGCCATAACCGAAGCCATCACCCGGCGCCTGATTGAGCTGGCGGAAGCAGATCTTGGCCCGGCCCCAGCGCCCTATGCCTGGATTGCAGCAGGCTCCCAGGCGCGCCGGGAACAGACCTGCCATTCGGACCAGGACAACGGCTTGATCATCTCAGACAGGAGCCAGCCTGGCGATGACGCCTGGTTTGCTTCCCTGGCCAAATACGTCAACGATGGACTGAACGCATGCGGCTATGTCTACTGTCCTGGCGATGTCATGGCCAGCAACAGCAAATGGCGACAACCTGCCGCCGTCTGGCAGGGTTATTTCGAGCAATGGATCGAGCAACCGGAACCCATGGCGCTGATGCTTTCGAGCATCTTCTTCGACTTGCGGGTAATTCACGGCGAGACAAAACTACTGGACAAGATCCGCAAGAACATTATGAAAAAAGCACCGAACAACCAGCTCTTCCTGGCACATATGGTGCGCAACGCCCTCAGCCACCGCCCGCCCCTGGGTTTCTTCCGGGATTTCGTGCTGGTTCATGACGGACAGCATGACGACACCCTGGATCTGAAACATTCCGGCCTGGTGCCCATTATCGACATGGCGCGCATCTACGCCCTGGCCGAAGGGCTGAATGAAATCAGCACAGAAGACCGTCTGGGCGCCGCAGCCGGCACGCCCTCATTGAGCAAAGGCGGCGCCGCCAATCTTCTGGACGCCTTCGAATTCATCAGCAACCTGCGCCTGGAGCACCAGGCCGCACAAATACGCGAGGGAGAAACCCCGGACAACTTCCTGTCTCCCAAGCAACTGTCCAAGCTGGAGCGCGAGCATCTCAAAGACGCTTTCAAGGTCGTGCAGACCATGCAGGCCACCCTGGAAATGCGCTATCAAACCGACAGAATCTAAATGTTGAACTGGCTGTTCAATCTGGAAAAAAAACGCAAACGGCTGTTGGACAAGGCACCTGCAGGCCCCGTGAGGGACTATCTTGCATCACCTTTTCCAGACAGGAACAGCAGCATTGACGACACAGCATTGCTGGCCTTGGATTTCGAAACCTCCGGCCTGGATGTAAAGAAAGACCATTTGCTCAGCGTTGGCTATGTAGAGCTGCGGCAAAACAGGATCCTGCTGGATACCGCCCATCACCAGATCATTCACAGCAAACGCGACATGAGCGGCGACAACATCAGCATTCATCACATCACCCATGATCAGGCAGCCCAGGGCCAGACCTTGGCCAAAACGGTGGAATCCATCCTGCGACAACTGCAGGGAAAGGTGCTACTGGCCCATCATGCGGCAGTGGAAATCGGCTTTCTGCAACAGGCCTGTAAAACCCTGTACGGGATGGCTCCCGTAATCCCTGCAATCGACACCATGCAACTGGCCCGGCGGCGCCTGGAGCGCCAGCAGCAGCCCTGCAAGGCCAACCAATTGCGGCTGTTCAACCTGCGCAAGCAATACGGGCTGCCCGCCTACCAGGCGCATAACGCACTCATGGACGCCATCGCCACCGCGGAACTGTTTCTGGCCCAGCTCGCCCATGGCAACTACCGAAAACCACCGCCCCTGAAGAATTTTCTTCTGCACCCTTGACCTGCGCCCGGGAGTGGAATAAAACGAATCAACCAAACAACGGAGATTATCATGTCAGAAGATATCATCTACCCTGTTCCCGAAGCCTTTGCCGCCCAGGCAAATATCACCGCCGAAGATTACCAGAAGGACTACCAGCGCTCGGTGGAGAATCCGGAAGACTACTGGGCCGAACAGGCGATTAAATACCTGCACTGGTTCAAGGGATGGGACGAGGTTCTGAACTGGAGCTTCATGGAAGACAACCTGCATGTCGAATGGTTCAAGGGTGGCAAGCTGAATGTGTCCTGGAACTGTCTGGATCGTCACCTGCACACCCGCGGCGACCAGACCGCCATCCTCTGGGAAGGCGATGACCCCGAAGAAGACAGGAAGATCAGCTACCGGGAGCTGCATGCAGACGTCAACAAGTTCGCCAATGTGCTCAAGGACAGGGGCGTAAAGAAAGGCGACCGGGTATCCATCTACATGCCCATGATCCCCGAGGCCGTGGTGGCCATGCTGGCCTGTACGCGCATCGGCGCCGTGCATTCCATCGTGTTCTCCGCCTTCTCTCCCGATGCACTGAAGGATCGTATTCTGGATTCCGACTGCCAGGTGCTCATCACCGCCGACCAGTCCATTCGCGGCGGCAAGCGTCTGCCCCTGAAAGCCAACGCGGACAAGGCCCTGGACAACTGCCCCAACGTGCACACCTCCGTGGTGGTGCGCCGCGGCGGCGATCCCGTGGACTGGACCGAGGGCCGCGACATCTGGTACCACGAGGCCATGGCCGACGCCGACCCGGCATGCGAACCGGAACAGATGGATGCGGAAGATCCCCTGTTCATCCTCTATACCTCCGGCTCCACGGGCAAGCCCAAGGGCGTATTGCACACCACCGGCGGCTACCTGCTGCAGGCGGCCATGACCCACAAGCTGGTGTTCGACTACAAGGACAACGAGGTGTACTGGTGCACCGCCGACATCGGCTGGGTAACAGGCCACAGCTACATCGTCTACGGCCCCCTCACCAATGGCGCCACCAGCCTCATGTTCGAGGGCGTTCCCACCTATCCCAGCGCCAATCGCTTCTGGCAGGTGTGCGACAAACACCAGGTATCCATTTTCTACACCGCCCCAACCGCCATTCGCGCCTTGATGGCCCAGGGCGAGGATATCGTCAGGGAGACCTCGCGCAGCA
>JAMOMB010000092.1 GCA_027068795.1 Sedimenticola sp.
GAAATGAAAGAGCTGTCCCTGAACGCCCTGCAAGTAAAAGTCGCAGGCGCCGACCTGACCGGCAATGGCGCGTTCACTTTCAACAATGATGATCTGGAAACATTCGATGGCATCCCTGCCCCGACTGGTGAAATCAACCTGCAACTGGTTGGCGGCAACGGGTTGCTGGACAATCTGGTTGCCATGGGTCTGTTGCCCGAAGATCAGGCAATGGGTGTCCGTATGATGACAGGCATGTTCGCGGTTGCCGGTGAAGGCGAAGACACGCTGACATCGAAAATCGAAGTGAACGGCGACGGCTCGATTCTGGCAAACGGCCAGCGTATCAAGTAAATCGTTCAAATACTGCTAGACGGGCCGCAAGGGATACCTCCTTGCGGCCCGTTTGCATTTTGGCCTAGGGTTTTCAGAATTATTGCCCCTGTCATTTTAGGAAACCCTGCCAATGCACACCCTGACCCGCCTTTGCACCACAACCGCCCTTGTCACCGCCCTGATGGCAACCAGCCCCGCATGGGCAGATGTTACCGCTGAACAGGTCTGGACCGACTGGCAGGACATGATCGAAAGCAGTGGTGCCAAGGTGACTTATGACAGCGCGGCAGATGATGGCATCCTGACCATCAATGATCTGGTCGTCACCGTGGATACTGCACCGAAAACCGACATCCGCCTGGGGGCGGTGGTTTTGCAGGAAACCGGGGGTGGATCCGTTCAGGTTCTATTGCCCGCCAGCGGTCCGATCGTCTTTGAAATCAGCAGCGAAAAGGCCACGCTGGAACAGCGCAACACAGGGTTTTCCCTGATCGTCAGTGGCTCGGCAGGGGATATGACTTACCGTTATGCGGCCACCGAATTTTCGCTATCCCTGACCGAATACCGCAAGGGCGACATACGCCACGAAGGGCTAAAGGCCCAAGTGACATTGAACGACCTGACCGGCATGTTGCGCGAGCGCATAACCGGTCTGCGCCAGCTGGAGCAGAATTTCACCCTAGGCAATCTGGCCTATGTGATTGATCTGACCCACCCAGAAAAAGAGGTGGTTTTTACCTCGGAAGGGAACATCACAAACCTGCAAAGCGACGTGAATGTTGCGATTCCCGAAAACATCGAAACCCTGTCCATGGCCGAAGCCATCGACAATGGCCTGATCCTGAAGGGTAGCCTAAGCTATAACGACATCGCAGCCCAGTTTAGCTTTTCGGAAGACGGAGACAAGATCACCGGTTCAGGGGAATCCGGTTCCGGTGATATACGGATGTCGTTTCAAAAAGGTGACAACGGGGTTGTCGATGCATCCGAAACCATCTCCTTTGGTCCGATCCGCCTGCGGATAGACGGGGATGTTACTGGCAATGATATATTCACCGCCCGCTTTGCTCTGGATCAGCTTGGGGCGAGTCTGGATATGGGGCTGCCGGAAAATTTCGAATCCTTTAGCTCAAGCGATGGTGAAACCTCCATGTCTGACCTTGTGGACGCGGGATTCCGTGCAGGGGTTAACCTGAACTATAGCAATCTGGATGGTGCCGTTTCGTTTATTCGTGGCGGCGAAACGGGCAGCATATCAGCCGTTTCGGACATGCTGGATTTCGGTTTTTCCATGTCGCGGGAATTGCTGCGTGTTACAAGCGCCAGCAAGGGGACCGAATTCAATCTGGAATCAGTGGACCTGCCCATCGGCGCCATCCGCCTTGCGGTTGCACAAACCCTTCAGGATATCCGGCTTCCGCTGAACACCACGCCTGAGCCACAACCCTTTACCTATCACGAAGAAATCAGGGATTTGATGATCAGCGACAATCTGTGGGCACTATTTGATCCCGACAGTCAAATACCCCGCACCGCCATTACCTATGTTCTGAATGTCAGCGGTCTGGGAAACTGGCTGATTGACCCCTTCGCCCCCGATTTCGACACCCCCGGCAATACCAAAGGCGAATTGCACCGCCTGACCCTGCATGAACTGCTGCTAAACGGCGCGGGTGTGGAACTGACCGGGGCTGGTGATTTTACCTTCAACAATGATGATCTGGACAGCTATGACGGTATTCCGGCGCCCATAGGGGATATGAACCTGAAACTGACAGGCGGCAATCAATTGCTTGATACACTGGTCAGAATGGGCATCCTGAGCGATGAAGATGCCTTGGGGTTTCGCATGGCGTTGGGATTGTTCACCGTCAAAGGCGATGGTGATGACACGATTGTGTCCCATATCGAAGCCAACGGTAAAGGTGAGCTTCTGGCGAACGGCAAGCGTCTGAAGTAAGCTGCTGTAGAATTTTTATTAAGGGGTCCAAGATGAACCGTATCACCAGCCTGTTCACCAGCACTGCCATCGCAACCATGATCGCCGTTCCCGCAGCGGCCGAGATTTCAGCCAATGATGTGTGGAACGGGCTTACAACCTATTACAACGCCTTTGGTCTGACTGTGGACGCGACGGAAATACGGAGCGAAAA
>JAMOMB010000093.1 GCA_027068795.1 Sedimenticola sp.
ATCATAAGTGCTTGATGGGTAAGCGATGCGCCGATCACACGGTTGCGACGTAATTCCAGGGCAGGAGATCGTCTATCTGGCTTTGTTTGTGGCCGTTGACGATGGCTGAGAGTATTGTGGTTAGGTAGGCATGGGGCTCGATGCCGTTGAGCTTACATGTTTCGATCAGTGACGCTATGATGCCCCAGTTTTCGGCCCCGGCATCGTGTCCTGCGAAGAGCGCATTTTTCCTGTTCAAAGCGATAGGCCTGATGGTGCGCTCGACCGCATTATTATCCATTTCGATGCGACCGTCGGCCAGGAACAGGTTTAGGCCGTCCCAGTATTTGGCGATGTATTTCAGGGCTCCTCCGAGCGGGGATTTGGCTGAGGCGCGGGCGCGGTGCTGATGCAGCCATGTCTCAAACGCAGCCAGCTTTGGTGCAGAGCGTTCTTTACGGGCGGCCAGACGTGCCTCTGGGCTCTGGCCGCGGATGTCTGTTTCAATACGGTAGAGGGCAGCGATCTGTTTCAGGCCGTCCTCGGCAATCGGAGCGGTGGCGTTTTGTGCAACCTCATACAGTTTGCGGCGCGCATGGGCCCAGCAGTACACCAGCTTGATATCCTGTTCAGCCCGCCTGAGAAGGCGGTTGTATCCAGCATAGCCATCCACTTGCAGGATGCCGCTAAAGCCCTGTAAAATGTCATCGGCATATTTACCGCTACGCCCTGGCGCATAAGTGAAGGCGACACCGGGCGGATCTTCACCGCTCCATGGGCGATCATCGCGGGCCAATGCCCAGAAGTAACCGGTTTTGGTTCTTTTACGCCCCGGATCCAGGACCGGCGCGCGGGTTTCGTCCATGAACAGTTTTGAAGACCGCTTCAGATCAGCAATAAGCGCATCAAAGACAGGTCGTAGTTCAAACGCTGCCCGACCGACCCAGGCAGCCAGCGTGGAACGGTCCAGGTCAATGCCTTGGCGGCTGTAAATCTGAGCCTGCCGATAAAGAGGTAGGTGGTCAGCATATTTGCTGACCAGTACATGCGCCACAACTGCCTCGGTTGGCATGCCACCAGGGATCAGGTGCGCCGGAGCAGGCGCTTGGATGATACCCTCCTCGCAGGACCGGCAGGCGTATTTAGGGCGGCGTGTGACGATCACCCGGAACTGCGCAGGAATGATATCCAGCCGCTCGCTGACATCTTCGCCAATCACATGACGTTCGGAACCGCAGGTACAAGTCGTGCTGTCTGGCTCAATTACCTCTTCGATACGCGGCAGGTGCTTGGGCAATGCCCCACGGTTGGCTTTGCGTGGGCGAGGCTTGCCCTCCACCTGCCGGTCGTCGGCCTCTTCAGCCGCCTGAATACTCTCAACAGCTGTTTCTATATCTTCGAGGGCCAGCTCAAACTGGCCGGGATCGACCTTTTCCGACTTCGCACCGAAGAGCGCTCGCTTAAAGTCGACGAGCAGCTTTTCCAGTTGCGCAATGCGGTCGACATGACGTTCCTCGCGCCCGTCTGCAGCAAGGATCATCGCCTTCAGCACATCGATATCATCAGGAAGATCAGTTGCATCAATCATGGCCTGATCTATCATTTTCACCCAGCAAACGCCCTTGCAAAAAGGGCCCCGAGTCATTCTGCCGCAGTCGGTGGCCGCACCGTCAGAGCCCGCACTTTGCGCCAATCCAGGCCCGAGAACAGCGCCTCGAACTGGGCATGATTAAGCGACATCAACCCGTTCCGGATAGCAGGCCAGGTGAAGGTATGCTCCTCCAGTCGCTTGTAAGCCATCACCAGCCCGGTGCCGTCCCAGTACAAGAGCTTTAACCGGTCCGCCCGCTTTGCGCGGAAGACAAAAACTGTGCCAGTAAAGGGGTCCTTACGCAGCTCATTCTTCACCAGAGCCGCCAGCCCGTCATGACCCTTGCGGAAGTCCACAGGTTTGGTTGCGATGACAATCCGCACCCGGTTTGACGGGAAAATCATACGTCAGCATTCAGGGCGCGGGCAATCTCAGCAATCCGGCCAACAGGTGTGGTTGCGTCCAGCCGAACCGTTACCTCTCCCCGGATCAGGTCCAGCGTACCAGACGACGACAAAGGGGCAGGCGGGGTCACCTCATGCAAAACCAGCGGTGCAAATCCCGCCTCTTCTGGAACTGCAGGCAAAACCAGTTTGCCCTCCCGCGCCATCCGCCGCCATTCTGACAGGTGGTTCGGGCGCATATCATATTGGTGTGCGACCTCGCTGACAGTGGCCCCATCCACCAGAGTCTCCGCCACGATCTGAGCCTTCAACTCATCCGGCCACCGCCGATGCCCTTTGGGACCAATAACTACACCGCTCTCAATGAGAATCTCCGCTGAGTGCTCCATGGAGAAAATCCTTCCTAAAATCCAAAACCTACAGACGGAATCGCAGATCAGCTCACAGAGCGGAAGGTGGGGTCGGGAAACCGGTTACGGTAAACGCG